>NZ_JBHTST010000199.1:0-11061 GCF_042794995.1 Streptomyces sp. NPDC056503 | reverse complement strand
GCCCGGGGACAACGCCCCGGGCCGGCCGCTCGCCGCGGGTCAGGCGCGGGCCGAGAAGCTCGCGATCCGGTCGGTCGCGTCGGAGTGGTCGTAGATCTCGATGAGGACGTTCTCGCCCTCCGCGAAGTCGAACGGGACCACGTGCGGGTTCTGGTCACCCGTCGCGTAGAAGACGGCCGACCAGCCGTGGGTCTTCGTCCAGAGCCGGACGTAGACGGTGTCGCCGTCGGCGGCCGGGTCGTAGATCCAGAGGTTCTCGCCCTTCGGGTGGAACTCCACCTTGGAGACGAGCCGGCCCGCGTTCCGCACTTCGACCTTGAGGGCCTCGCCGTCCGCGTCCTTCTCGAAGTAGGTGTCGTCGAGGGAGTCGTACAGGTAGCACCCGCCGGGGGCGGGCGTGACCGGGAGGGTTCCGCTGATCCTGTCGCAGTTGTCCGTGTCCACCCGGGCGTAGCGGACGTCCAGTGTCCCGTACGCCTGGGCGGGCGGTGCCGTCGCCAGCAGCGTGCCGGCCATGGCGGCCGCCGAAGCCAGTGCGAACGCGGCCTTCCTCCGTGCGTGCATGTGGGGTTCCCCTCGGTCTGCGGATCGCGTCGATCCGGGCGGCGACTGTCGCCGTGACCTCAGTTTTCGCCGTCGCGACGTTGTCCAGCAGACCCCTCCGACCACTGTGGACAACCGGCCGACCTCGCACGAGGGATCCTTGCCGCCCCGGAATCCCGGGCCTACCGTGGCCGGGTTCGGCGTCGGGGGACGCGGTACGCGGGACGGGGGAGAAACGGTGGGACGTCGTGAACGGCCGCTGGATCCGGCGGACGGGCCCGTGGAGCGGTTCGCGTACGAGTTACGCCTGCTCCGCCAGGAGGCCGGCGGCCTCACCTACCGGGCGATGGCGGCCCGGGCCCACTACTCGGCGGCGGCTCTCGCCCAGGCCGCCTCCGGAGACCGGCTGGCGACCCTGCCGGTGGCCCTCGCCTACGTCGGCGCGTGCGGCGGCGATCCGGACGAGTGGGCCGAACGCTGGCGGCGGACGAGCCGCGAACTGACCGAGCGGGCGGCGGCCGACGACCCGGCCGGGGCGCCCTACCTCGGCCTCGCCCGGTTCGAGGCCGAGGACCGGGAGCTGTTCTTCGGACGCGAGCGCCTGCTCGCCGGGCTCGTCACCCTGGTGCGGGAACGGCGGGTCGTCGCGCTGGTCGGGGCGTCCGGCAGCGGCAAGTCCTCGCTGCTGCGCGCCGGCCTGGTGCCCGCCCTGCGCGAGGAGCCGGGCCCGCACCGGCCGACCGGTATCCACGTCCTCACCCCCGGCCCCCGCCCGGCCCGCACCCACGCGCGGCTGCTCACGCCGGAACGCGTCGGCCGGGGCGCGGTGCTGCTCGTCGACCAGTTCGAGGAGGCGTTCACGCTCTGCGCCGACGCCGCGGAGCGCGCCCGCTTCCTCGACCTGCTGCTCGCGGCCGCCGAGCCGGGGCGCGGCGCCCGCGTGGTGATCGCGGTGCGGGCCGACTTCTTCGGACACTGCGCCGCCCACGGCCCGCTCGCGGAGGCCATCCGGGACACCACCCAGCTGGTCACGCCGATGAGTCCCGAGGAGCTGCGCGAGGTGGTCGTGCGGCCGGCGGCCGCCCGGGGCCTGGTCGTCGAGCGCTCGCTCACCGCCCGGATCGTGCGTGACCTGGCCGACGCGCCGGGCGGCCTGCCGCTGCTGTCGCACGCGCTGCGGGAGACCTGGCGCCGCCGGCACGGCCGCACCCTCGCCGAGAGCGCCTACGAGGAGGCCGGCGGCCTGCACGGCGCGCTCGCCCGCTCCGCCGAGGAGTTCCACGCCCGGCTCACCCCCGCCCAGGCCGCGACCGCCCGCCGGGTGCTGCTGCGGCTGGTCGCGCCGGGCCAGGGCACCCAGGACACCCGCCGCCCCGCCGACCGCGCCGAGTTCGAGGTCGCCGCGCCGGACACCGCGCTCGTCCTCGAACGGCTGGCCCGCGCCCGGCTGGTCACCCTCGACGGGTCGACCGTCGACCTCGCGCACGAGGCGCTGCTCACCGCGTGGCCCCGGCTGCGCGGCTGGATCGACGAGGACCGTGAGCGTCTGCACGTCCAGCGCCGCCTCACCGAGGCCGCCGACGCCTGGGTCTCGCTCGGCCGGGACGGCGGTGCGCTGTACCGGGGGGTGCGGCTGTCCACGGCGGCGGAGCGCTTCCCGGTGGTGGACGGTGTCCCGGACGATCTCACCTCGCTGGAGCGGGAGTTCCTCACCGCGAGCAGCGGTGCGGACAGCCGCGAGCGGCGCCGCCGTCGGTCGCTCACCGCCGTGCTCTGCGCCGTCCTCGCCCTGGCCCTGACGGCGGGTCTGGTCGCCTGGCAGCAGAACCGGGTCGGCGAGCGGCGGAGCGTCGAGGCCGAGGCCCGCCGGATGGCCGGCGTCGCGAGCAGCCTCCGGTCGTCCGACCCGCGTACGGCGATGCGGCTCGGGCTGGCGGCCTGGCGCCTCGCCGACCTGCCGGAGACCCGGTCCGCGGTGCTGAGCGGCATGGCCCAGCGGGAGCTGGACGCGTTCGAGGACCCCGACGGCGACCCGCGTACGGTCCGCTCCCTCGGCTCCGACGGCCGTACCCTCACGAGCATCGGCCGGGATCGCGTCACCGTCCGCGACGTGGAGACCGGCGAGGTCCTGCGTTCCTTCCCGGGGCTCGGCGAGGACGTGGACCGGGCCGGATTCAAGCGGGGGGACGGGGACCTGGTCACCTACTTCCCGGACGGGGCGACGGGGGAGCGCGCCGGCCGGGTCGCGGTCCGCGACCTCTCGGGGCGGCGGCCCGACCTCGTGCTCGGCCCGGCGGCCGGCGGCGCGGAGATGAGCCCGAGCGGACGGCAGGTCGTCGGGTACGACCACACGGCCACCGAGTACGTGATCACGCTGTGGGACGCGCGGACCGGGCGGGCGCTCATGGGGCTGCGGGCGCCCAGGGACGCGGCGGCGGACTCGACGGGCGTCCAGGTGGAGCAGGGGACGATGGAGCGGCAGGCGAGGGAACGCCGCCCGCTCGCCCCGGACACCCCGGACGTGGCGGTCAGTCCGGACGGCCGGAGGCTCGCCTTCTGCGTGGCCGGGCGACCGCTGGAACTCTGGGACGTCGTCGAGCGGAAGAGGTCGACCGTCGGGTGGACCTCCGACCGGGACTGCCGTGAGGAGAGGTACCGGTTCGTCGCCGGCGGCCGCGTGCTGGCGCATGTCCACGAGGGGGACATCCGGCTCTGGGACATCGACGACGGTGTCGAACGGCCGTCGCTGGAGTACCGCAAGGTGGTGCGGATCGGTTCCAGCACGGACGACGGCTACCTCGTCGCGCAGAGCCAGACCGAGGTGCTGCTGTGGCGGCTGGACGCCTCGGACCGGCCGCTCGTGATCCATCCGACCAACGGCGAGTTCCCGGCCGAACCGAGGGTGGACCCGCGGACCGGCCGGTTGCGTTTCCTGGCGGGACCCGAGCCGGGAGCGGAACCCGTGGTCCGTACGCTCGACGTCAGCCGCGCGGTACGGGCGGACTGGCGGCCGGTCGCCTCGCTGAAGGCGGCGTTCGGCCCGGACGGACGCGTGCTCGCCACCGTGGACCCGCCCGGAGCGGACGGGATCGCCCGCTTCGGACTCGTCGACGGGAACACCGGCACACCGGTCGCCGAACTGCCCGGGCTGTCCTGCCGGTCACGGCCGTCCCCCGGCGTACCGGCGTATCTCGGACCACCCTGCGAGGTGTCACTGGCGTTCCGCCCCGACGGCAGGCAATTCGCCTATTCCACCAAGGGGTTGGGCTTCGCCAGGAAGATCGGTCTCTGGGACGTCGGGCGGCGGGGCCCGGTCGCGCTGTCCGGTGAACCTCCGGACCGCTGGACGGAGATCGCCCTCGCGCCGGACGGCCGGGTGGTCCTGCCGGGCAGTCCGTCGGGGGTCGAGTTCTGGGATCCCGTGCGGGGACGGGTGACCGGGAAGGTGGCGGGGCTCAAGGGCCGCGGCTTCACCGTCCGCCCCGACGGCCGGTTGATGGTCACGCTCGCGGGCGAGGTCGTCGACCTGCCCCGCACGGCGGCGGTTCCGCGGGCGCAGAGTCCCGGCGCGGCCGTCCGGTTGCTGGAGTTCAGCGGCGACGGCCGGTACCTCGCCGCCGGGGAGTGGGCGGGCCGCGTCACCCTGTGGGACGGCGGCGTCGAGCGCGGCCTCGGTGTGCTGACCCGTGCCGACCTGGGTGAGGAACCGGTCAGCGCCCTCGCCTTCTCCCCGGACGGCCGCACCCTGGCGGTCGCCCACGACGACGACGTCGTCCAGCTCTGGGACCTCGGCTCCCACCTGCCCGTGGGCTCCCCGCTCCCCACCGTCGGCGACAGCGTGCACGACCTCGCCTTCTCCCCGGACGGCACGACCCTCCGGGTGGCCGGGGCGCACGCGCCGCTCCAGCGGATCGACGTCACCCCGGGCGCCGCCGCGACCGACGTGTGCCGACGGGCGGGCGGCGGGCTCGACCGGGAGGAGTGGCGCATCCATGTGAACGGTCTGCCGTACCGGCCCACCTGCTGACCGCCCGTCACCCACGGACGAGGCACCGCCCGGGTCCGGTGCGGGGACCGCGGCACGTACGCCGCCGGCGGTGCGGGCGGGTAACGGCTAGCGGGTGCCGGGTGCCGGGTGCCGGGTGCCGGGTGGGCGGCATCCGGGTCCCCTCGGCACCTCACGTGCCCACTCGTCCATCGGACCCACCCGCCCTTCGCTTTCGGAAACGAAGGGCGGGCGCTCCCGGGGTCAGGCGGAATCGCGCACGACGAGTTCCGTGGGGATCACGAGGGGCTCGTCCGGCAGCGCCGCGCCGCCGAGCCCGGAGAGCAGCAACCGCGCCGCGGCCCGGCCCATCTCGCGCATCGGCTGACGGACCGTGGTCAGCGCCGGCTCGGTGTGCCGGGCCATCGGCAGATCGTCGAAGCCCACGACGGCGACGTCGTCCGGCACGGCGCGTCCGGACGCCCGCAGGGCACGGAGCGCGCCGGCCGCGATGAGGTCGTTGTGCGCGAACACCGCGTCGAAGGCGACCCCTTGGGCGAGAGCGCGCTCGACGGCCCGGCGCCCCGTCTCCTCGGTGAACTCGCCGTCGAGTACCAGCGAGGCGGGAAGGACGGACGCGAACCCGTCGAGCCGCTCGCGTACGCAGCCGAAGCGGGGCGGGCCCGTGATCACCAGCGGCCGCCGGCGGCCCGAGGCCAGCAGCCGGGCGGCCGCGGCGGCGCCGCCCGCGCGGTTGGTGGTGGCGACGTGGGGGAGGCCGGGGCGGGGGTGGCCGTGGTCGTCGATGAGGACGACGGGCATGCCGCGCCGCCGCATCTCCGTGACGGCACCGAGGCTGTCCTCGGGCACGATCACCAGGAGTCCGTCGAAGGCCCGGGCGGACACCTGGGCCGTGAAGTGGGCCATCGAGCGGGGGCCGCCGCCGGAGGTGTGGAGCAGCATGCCGTATCCGGCGGCCTCGACGGTGTCGGCGACGCCCTGGAGCACCTCGCCCATCCACGGCCAGGTCAGGGAGGGGGTGAACATGCCGATGGTGCGGCTGCTGCCCCGGGCGAGTCCGACGGCTCCCGACCGGGGGACGTAGCCGAGCCCCGCGATCACTTCTCGAACACGGGCGGCGGTGGCGACGTCGACCTCGGCCCCGGTGTTGAGGACCCGGGAGACCGTGCTCTTGCTGACCCCGGCGGCACGTGCGACGTCGGAGATCGTGACCGGCATCGACGGACCTCCTCGGAAGGGCGTGACATCGCTGTCGGAACCGGTTCCGAGGCGATGGACGTGAGTCAACAAGCGCGGGGGCTTGGCGTCAAGACTTCACGTCAGGACTGACGAAAACTCAACAGCGGTGCCGGAAAACAGAGTTGCTCGTTCAACAGCCGAAGGAACCACCTCTTGACGTGTCTGGTTCAGACCTTTAGGTTCCCGGCTCGGAAAGCGAAACCGATTCACAGCTGTGAACGGCGATCGCTCGCTCCGTGCCCCACCGACGAGCCCGTCCGCCTGTCGAGAGGACCCCCATGCGTCCCCCCACGCACCCCCACCGCACCACCGGCCGCCTGCCACTGACCCTGGCCGCGCTCGCCCTCGCCGCCGGCAGCCTCACGTTCGCCTCCGGCACCCCCGCCGAGGCCGCCGCCGGCCGGATCACCGGCATCGGCGGCACGTGCGTCGACGTCGCCGGCGCCAACCCCGCCAACGGCACCGCCGTCCAGCTCTACGACTGCAACGGCACCACCGCCCAGACCTGGGACGTCGGCTCCGACGGCACCGTCAAGGCCCTCGGCAAGTGCCTGGACGCCGCCTCCGGCGGCACCGCCAACGGCACCCGGATCCAGCTGTGGGACTGCAACGGCTCCGCCGCCCAGCGCTGGTCCGTCACCGCCGCCCGCGACATCGTCAACCCCCAGGCCGACAAGTGCCTGGACGCCACCGGCAACAGCTCCGCCAACGGCACCCCCCTCCAGCTCTGGACCTGTACGGGCGCCGCCAACCAGAAGTGGACCGCTCCCGCGCCCGGCGGCACCGACCCCGGGACCGGCGGGAACATGGCGGTCGCCCCCTACCTGTACAACGGCTGGGGCAGCCCGCCGAGCCCGACCACGGTCATGAACGCCACCGGCGTCAAGTGGTTCACCCTCGCCTTCGTCCTCAGCAACGGCTACTGCAACCCCCAGTGGGACGGCAACCGCCCCCTCGTCGGCGGTGTCGACCAGCAGACCGTCACCACCGTCCGCGCCGCCGGCGGCGACGTCATCCCGTCCTTCGGCGGCTGGAGCGGCAACAAGCTGGAGAGCTCCTGCTCCAGCGCCGGCGAGCTGGCCGCCGCGTACCAGAAGGTCATCAGCGCCTACGGACTCAAGGCGATCGACATCGACATCGAAGCCGCCGCCTACGACAGCCCCACCGTCCAGCAGCGGACCGTCGACGCCCTGAGGACCGTCAAGGCGAACAACCCCGGCCTCAAGGTCTACGTCACCTTCGGCACCGGCCAGAACGGCCCCGACACCGGCCTCGTCGACCGCGCCGCCGCGGCCGGCCTCACCGTCGACGCCTGGACCATCATGCCGTTCAACTTCGGCGGCAACGGCCAGAACATGGGCACCCTGTCCACCCGGGCCGCCGAAGGCCTGAAGACCGCCGTCAAGAACGCCTACGGCTACACCGACGACCAGGCCTACCGCCACACCGGCATCTCCTCGATGAACGGCGTCACCGACGTCGGCGAGACCATCACCCAGAACGACTTCCGCACCATCCTGGCCTACGCCCAGCAGCGCCACCTCGCCCGGCTCACCTTCTGGTCCGTCAACCGCGACCGGCCGTGCACCGGCGGCGGCGCCGACACCTGCTCCGGCGTCGCCCAGCAGCCCTGGGACTTCACCCGGATCCTCGCCGGCTACACGGGCTGACCCACACACAGCACCCCCCACACACAGCACCCCACACACACCCAGCACCCCCACGCCCTCAGACCCCCACACCTCCAGAGGACTTCCATGCCCCTGTCCCCACCCCCTCCGCGCCGCCGTCTGGGCGCCCTCCTCGCCGCGGCCGCCGCGGTCTGCTCCACCGTCGTCGGCCTCGCGCCCACCCCGGCCACGGCCGCCCCCTCGGCGGCGGCCGCCGCACCGCCCACCGGCTGGATCACCCTCGTGAACAGCGGCAGCGGCAAGTGCCTCGACGCCAAGGCCGCGTCGACCGCGAACGGCACGGCCGTCCAGCAGTACGGCTGCAACACCACCACCGCCCAGCAGTGGACGGTCACCCCCACCACCGACGGCTACGTCCGGATCGGGAACCGGAACGACCCGGCGCAGGTCGTCGACGTGAAGGACGTCTCCACCGCCGACAACGCCCCCGTCCACCTGTGGACCTACGGAGGCGGCGCGAACCAGCAGTGGCAGGCCGTCGACGACGGGGGAGGGGCCTTCCGGTTCGTCAACCGGCACAGCGGCAAGTGCCTCGACGTCCCCGCCGCCTCCACCGCCGACTCCGTACAGCTCGTCCAGTACACCTGCAACGGCACCGCCGCCCAGCGCTTCCAGGCCACTCCGGTCAGCACCCCGCCCGGCGACGTCGACCTCGGCCCGAACGTCGTCGTCCTCGACCCGTCCATGCCCTCCACGACCGTGCAGGGCCGCCTGGACACCCTCTTCCGCCGGCAGGAGACCAACCAGTTCGGCCAGGAACGCTACGCCGTCCTCTTCAAGCCCGGCACCTACGCCAACGACGTCAACGTCGGCTTCTACACCCAGGTCCTCGGCCTCGGCCCGTCACCCGACTCGGTCACCATCAACGGCGCCGTCCACGTCGAGGCCGACTGGTTCCCGCCGCAGAACGCCACCCAGAACTTCTGGCGCGGCGCCGAGAACCTCTCCGTGACCCCCACCGGCGGCACCGACCGCTGGGCCGTCTCCCAGGCCTCGGCCTACCGCCGCATGCACGTCCGCGGCAACCTGGAGCTCAGCGACGGCGGCTGGTCCAGCGGCGGCTACCTCGCCGACAGCAGGATCGACGGCCAGGTCCGCTCCGGCACCCAGCAGCAGTGGCTCACCCGCAACTCCCAGCTCGGCAGCTGGACCGGATCCAACTGGAACATGGTCTTCGTCGGCAGCCAGGGCGTCCCCGCCACCAGCTTCCCCAGCCCGCCGCACACCACGGTCGACCGCGCCCCCGTCACCCGCGAGAAGCCCTACCTCACGGTCGACACCGCCGGCGCGTACCAGGTGGTCGTGCCTCCGGTCCGCACCGACTCCACCGGCGCGGGCTGGACCACCGGCGCCCCCGAGGGCACCCGGCTCGGCATGGACACGTTCTTCGTCGTCAAGCCCGGCGCCACCGCCGCCCAGATCAACAGCGCCCTCGACGCGGGCAGGAACCTCCTCGTCACCCCCGGCGTCTACCACCTCGACCAGACGCTCCGGGTCACCCGCCCCGACACCGTGGTCCTCGGCCTCGGCCTCGCCACCTTCGTCCCCGACAACGGCGTCAAGGCGATGACCGTCGCCGACGTCGACGGCGTCAAGATCGCGGGCATCCTCTTCGACGCGGGCACGGTCAACTCGCCGGTTCTCCTCGAAGTGGGCCCCGCCGGCTCCGCGGCCTCCCACGCGGCCAACCCCACCTCGCTCCACGACGTGTACGTCCGCGTCGGCGGCGCGGCCGTCGGCAAGGCCACCACCAGCGTCGTCGTCAACAGCGACCACGTCATCGGCGACCACATGTGGATCTGGCGCGGCGACCACGGCACCGGCATCGGCTGGACCGTCAACACCGGCGACACCGGACTCGTCGTCAACGGCGACGACGTCACCATGTACGGCCTGTTCGTCGAGCACTACCAGAAGTACCAGACCGTCTGGAACGGCAACCGCGGCCGCACGTACTTCTACCAGAACGAGATGCCGTACGACCCGCCCAACCAGGCCGCCTGGATGAACGGCACCACCCAGGGCTACGCCGCCTACAAGGTCGCCGACTCCGTGACCAGCCACCAGGCGTACGGCCTCGGCAGCTACTGCTACTTCAACGTCAACCCGAGCGTCACCGCCGAACGCGCCATCGAAGCCCCCAACCGGCCCGACGTCCGGTTCCGCAGCATGGTCACCGTCTCGCTCGGCGGCACCGGCACCATCCGCCACGTCGTCAACGACCGCGGAGGACCGTCCAACTCCTCCACCAACGTCGCGAACCTGGTGAGCCACCCGTGAGGAGACTCCTGACCGCGCTCCTCGGCCTCCTCGCCCTGGTCCTCGCCACCGCGACCGGCACCGCCACCGTCCACGCGGCCCCGGCGGCGCCCGCCGCCCCCGACTTCAAGGTCCTCGCCCTCGCCAGCGGCACCTGGGACGCCGCCCACATCGACTTCGTCGAAGAAGCCGACGAGTGGTTCCCGCGCACGGCCGCGGCGAACAACTTCACCTACACCCCCTCCACCGACTGGAACCTCCTCGCCAACGGCGGAGTCGACGCCTACGACGTCGTCCTCTTCCTCGACGACGCCCCGAAGACCGCCGCCCAGCGCGCCGGCTTCGAGCGCTACATGCGCGGCGGCGGCGCCTGGCTCGGCTTCCACGTCTCCGCCTTCACCACCGACGCCTCCGCCTGGAGCTGGTACTACGACGACTTCCTCGGCAGCGGGAACTTCCGCTCCAACACCTGGGGCCCGACCACCGCGGTCCTGCGCACCGAGAACGCGGGCCACCCGGCCGCGGCCGCCCTGCCCGCGACATGGACCTCCGCCGTCAGCGAGTGGTACAGCTGGTCCAAGAACCTGCGGGCCGACCCCTCCATCAAGGTCCTCGCCTCGGTCGACCCGTCGAGCTTCCCGCTCGGCACCGACCCGAACCAGTCCTGGTACGGCGGCGACTACCCGATCGTCTGGACGAACAGCCGCTACCGCATGCTGTACGCCAACTTCGGCCACAACGCGATGAACTACGCCACCGACACCCGCACCTCCTCGACCTTCGCCTCCGCCACCCAGAACCGGCTCCTCGTCGACGCCCTCAAGTGGCTGGGCGGCGCCCCCGTGACCACCGACCCCTGGTACACGCTCACCTCCCAGGCCAACGGACTCTGCGCCGACGCCCGCGCCGCGGCCACCGCCGACGGCACGGTCGTCCAGCAGTACACCTGCAACGGCACCGCCGCCCAGCAGTTCCGGCTCACCCCCACCGACGGCGGCCACGTCCGCCTGGCGAACCGCAACGACCCCGACCAGGTCCTGGACGTCACCGACCGTTCGACCGCCGACAACGCCCCCGTCCAGCTCTGGACCTACGGAGGCGGCGCGAACCAGCAGTGGAAGGCCGTCCCCGAACCCGCCGGCACCCACCACTTCGTCGCCCGCCACAGCGGCAAGTGCCTCGCCGTCGCCACCACGGCCGCCGGCAACTCCGTCCCCCTCGTCCAACGCCCCTGCGACGACTCGGCCGCCCAGAGCTTCCGCCTCACGCCCCAGCCCTGACGCACACCCCGGTACGGCCGAGGGCCCGCGCCCGCCACACGGC
>NZ_JBHTST010000198.1:0-11106 GCF_042794995.1 Streptomyces sp. NPDC056503 | reverse complement strand
GCCGGGGCCGGGGCCGGGGCCGCGGCCGGGGCGGCCGCGGCGGGTGCCGGAGCCGGGGCGGGCACGGCGGCCGGGGCGGCAGGTGCGGCCTGTGCGGGGCCCGCCTGCGGCGCCGAGGGCGCGGCCGTGGTGGTGGCGGCCGGGGCGGACGGGGTCTCCGCCGCACCCGGCTTGTAGTCGGCGAAGAAGTCCCACCAGGCACGATCGACCGAATTCGGGTCCTGGAGGTACTGCTGGTAGATCTCGTCGACGAGCCACTCGTTGGCACCGAAGGCGGCTGCGGGGCTCACGCCACGCCCGTCTTGGTCGGCCGGGGAGCTCGGGGTACTGGGGGACTGAGACGACACGGCGGCAACCGCCCTCTTCCGCTTCGCAAGGTGATGGACAGCGGAAATAAAGGCTACGCCTGTCCGGCCGGGACGTGCAGGCCGGGCACTCCAACGTCGCGCAAGTCACACTTGACGGCGTGTTTCGGCGCCGTGAATGGCGGGAAACAAGCGTGGTTCCGCATCTGTGAGGGTACGGAAAAGCGCGGGCTACGGCCTCCTTCGGCCGCTCCCTGACCACGTCTGCCCTTGATCACGCAGAACGTTCGCTTCCGGTTCGAACCCTACGTCAATCGCGCAGCGGAAGACTGCCCGGAAGGGTGACCCTGATCCGGCATCCGCGTGAGGATTCGGCCACACCGATCCCGCCACCGTGGAGATCCACCGCCCAGCGTGCGATCGCCAGCCCGAGTCCCGTCCCGCCGTCGCTCCCCGGCCCCTGCCGGTCCGGGGCCGTCCCCCGGTTGAACCGTTCGAAGACCTTGTGCCGCTCCGCCTCCGGGATGCCGGGCCCCTCGTCCTCGACCACGAGCTCCAGCGACTCCGGGTACGGGCCCCGCCGGGCCCGCACCGTCACGCGCCCGTGCGGCGGGGAGTGCTTCACCGCGTTGTCGATCAGGTTCGCCATCACCTGGTGCAGCCGCTCCACGTCCGCGTAGGCCGTCAGGTCGGACGGCGCCACGTCCAGGTGCAGGTGCACGTCCGTACGCCGGTGCAGACCGGACGTCGACGGCAGCCCGCGCTGCGCGGCGGCCAGGTTCGCCTCCCGCAGCACCCCGGACAGATAGGGCCACACCTCGAAACGGCGGGCCCGCAGCTGTACGACACCGTTGTCGAGCCGCGACAGGTCGAGCAGCGTCTCCACCAGCCGGCCCAGCCGCTCCGTCTGCTTCAGCGCCGAGCGCATCGTCTCCGGATCGGCCTCCGACACCCCGTCGACCACGTTCTCCAGCACCGCCCGCAGCGCCGCGATCGGCGTACGGAGCTCGTGCGAGACGTTGGCGACCAGCTCCTTGCGGTGCCGGTCCACCGCCTCCAGGTCGTCCGCCATGCGGTTGATCGTCGAGGCCAGGTCGCCCAGCTCGTCACGCCGGTCCGCGCCCCGCACCCGCCGCGAGAAGTCACCGCGCGAGATCGACCCCGCCACCGTGTTCATCTCGTCCAGCGGCGCCGTCAGCGACTGCGCCACGAACTGGGTGATCAGCAGCGTCGCGATCATCGCGAAGACCGTGATGTACCGGAACTCGGTGGACGTGCGGATCGCCACCAGGGCCAGGCCCGAGGTCAGCAGCACCGCGCCGACGACCAGCGTGCCCAGCTTCGTCTTGATCGAGATCGCGATCCGGCGCCGGGACCCCCCGGCGCGCCGCCCCGGCAGGCTCACGACGCCGGGGTCTCCAGCGCGTACCCGACCCCGTGCACCGTACGGATCCGCTCGGCGCCGATCTTCCGGCGCAGCGCCTTGATGTGGCTGTCCACGGTCCGGGTGCCGGAGGCGTCCGCCCAGTCCCACACCTCGGCCAGCAGCTGCTCCCGGGAGAGCACCGCGCGCGGGGTGCCGGCCAGGCAGACCAGCAGGTCGAACTCGGTCGGCGTCAGGTGCACGTCCTCGGTCCGCACCCGGACCCGGCGCTGCGCGTGGTCGATCTCCAGCTCGCCCAGGCGCAGGATCCCGCTGCGCGGGGTCACGGCGGCGAGCGCGGCCCGCTCCACCCGGCGCAGCAGCACGTGGACCCGGGCGGCCAGCTCGCGCATGGAGAAAGGCTTTGTCATGTAGTCGTCGGCGCCGACGCCGAGCCCGACCAGCATGTCGGTCTCGTCGTCCCGGGCGGTGAGCATCAGCACCGGCACCGGACGCTGGGCCTGCACGCGCCGGCAGACCTCCAGGCCGTCGAAGCCGGGCAGCATCACGTCGAGGACCATCAGGTCCGGCTGCCAGGCCTCGGCCGCCTCCACGGCCGCCGGGCCGTCGGTGGCCGTCTGTACCAGGAAGCCCTCCGCGCGCAGCCGGGCGGAGACCGCCTCCACGATCGTCGGGTCGTCCTCGACGACCAGGACGCGCCGCTGGGCCCCCGGAGTCGCCGCACCCTGGTGAGTGGTGTGTGTCTGCTCCATTGCCCCGCCTCGCGTCGCCGATGTCGGTGCAGCAGCCTAGAGGTACCCGCGGCGTCCCGGCTACGCAGGACGGATGCCGAGGTGGACCACGTCGGGGACGCCCCGGGCAACCGGGACCTCTTCCGTCCGTACCCCGCTGAATCCGGCATTCCGCAATGACTCTTCGAAATCGCCGGACGGACGCGCCGACCACACGGCGAGCACCCCGCCGGGGTTCAGGCGGGCCGCGCAGGACGCCAACCCCCTTGCTCCGTACAGGGATTCGTTGGACTCGGTGACCGTCCAGTCCGGGCCGTTGTCGATGTCCAGACAGAGGGCGTCGTAGGTGTCCGCGGAGGTCTCCAAGTGCTCCACCAGGTCCGTGTGCAGGATCACGGTCCGTACGTCGGCGAGGGCGCGGCCGGAGAGCGACGCGAGCGGGCCGCTCCGGTGCCAGTCGATGATCGCCTCCTCCCGCTCGACCACCGCGATCCGCCCCCAGCGGGGGTCGGCGGCGGCGTGCGCCAGCGAGAAGCCGACGCCGAGCCCGCCGATCAGGACGGAGGCGCCCGCCCGGGCGGGCTCGGGCAGGGCCGCCATGGCCGCGTCGACGAGCAGCCGCTCGGAGCGTCCGTCGGAGGTGTCCATCAGGAAGGTGCCGTTGGCGATGATCTCGAAGTCGGTCCGGTCCCCGGCGTCGCGGCGCCGCAGGACGACTTCGCCGTACGGGCCCTCGCGCCGGTCGAGGGTGACGGGGCTGTTCATGGGCAGTCACTCCGTGTCTCGTCGTGTCGGGACGGGTCGTCCCGGCCATCCTCGCGGAGCGCGGGCGGCCGGGACAAACACGTTTCGGAGTCACGGGGTGACACTGGGGGACTGTTCGAGGTGCCGGAGTCGGTGCCCACGCCGACGCCGACGCCGGTCCGGGAGCGGCGTCAGGGGCGCGGGGCCTCGCGCTCCACGTACCGCCGGACCGCCTTCAGCTCGCGCCGGGCCTCGACCGGGGTGCCGTAGGTGCGGTCCCAGGTGATCGGGGCGATCGTGACGTGTCCCTCGCCCAGCAGCCACCGCGAGTCGGCGTCCTCGCGGTGCTCGACGCACTCGCCCTCGCTCTCCTCGCCCTCGCCCTCGCCCTCGCACAGGCCGAGGGCGATGTCGAAGGTGTCGCCCGAGCCGCGCTGCTCGTACGCGTGGTAGACCACGGCCCCGTCGCCGACCCGGGTCCACACCGGGGCCTTCGCCCTCTGCCCGGCGCTGACGTCCGGGTAGTCGACCTTGAGCGCGAAGGCGGAGGTCAGCAGCCCCCGGTCCTTGAGCCCCGCGACGAGACGGGCGCCGAACTCGGCGTGCGCCCGGTAGTTCTCGCGGGGGAAGAACAGCTGGCTCTCGTCGCCGGAGGACGAGAACGCGATGGCCGGGACGTCCTGGTCGATCGCGGCGACGGCCGCGCCGACCGTGCCGGAGTCGTTGACGCTCGCGGCGATGTTCGGACCCGAGTTGATGCCGGTGAGGACCAGGTCGGGGGCGCCCCGCCAGCCGACCTTCGCCTTGAGGCCGCCGCGCAGGGCCAGCTTCACGGTGTCCGAGGGCGTCGCGCTGGGGGAGTCGGGCGCGCAGCCGCCCTCGGCGAGGCACACGCCGAACACCGCCCCCTCCGAGGGCGCGCCCGCGCAGTCGTTCTCGTACCCGGCGGGCAGGGCGGTACGTCGCTGGGCGGTGAGGGCGCCGCCGTTGGTCACGGCCGTGCCCTTGCCGGACTGCACCTGCCAGGGGGCCATCACGACCACGTCCGCCCCGGCGGCGCACATCGCGCGGCGGAGCTCGTACAGGCCCAGACCGTCGGAGTTGCTCGTTCTGGCGGCTCTCATGGAGTCGTCGTTGGAGAGGAGGATCCGCAGGCCGGCGAGCGGGCGCGGCCGGGGCCCGGCCCGGTCCGCGGCCGGGGTGGTCGCGTAGGCGGTGGCGCCCAGGCCGGCGAGTACGGCCGCGGCTGCGGTCAGCGCGAGGGTACGGCGCATGGCGGTGCGTCCTTTCATGGGCATGACATTTCGAGGGAGGGGTCCGGGGCCCGGCCCCCCACGGGCGGGCCCCGGACGGCGCGGGGTCGTCAGGATCCCCGCGGTCTGTGGGTCGGATCCAACGTCCAGAAGGCTGGATGCTGGATCCGATGTGATGGATTTCGGATCCGACATGACGGATTACGGATCCGACGTGATGGATTACGGATCCGATGTCCGGTCTCCCGGATCAGAGCTCCAAGCCGTGCCCGTACGGGAAGACCGGATCCACCGTGTCGTTCGGTACGTCCGACCGGGCCGCGCGGACCGCGTCCATGGAGCGGGGCAGCTCGAAGGGGAGGCGGCCCTCCGGGCGGGCGCGGCCGAAGACGACGTCGAGGAGGGCGTCGTCGCCGGCGCCGTAGTCGGCGAGGAGGGCGGCGGCGCGGGCGGCGATCTCGGGGAGGACGGCGGGGCGTTCCAGGTTGACGCAGACGACGGTCGGCACCGTGGCCAGCAGGGTGAGGATCCGGCCGAGTTCCGGTTCCTCGAAGGCGAGGGTGCCGGAGTGGAAGAAGGACTCGAAGCGGCCCGGGCGCTCCTCGTGGGGGGTGCGCAGGCGGAGGACGGCGAGGTCGGCGTCCTCAGGGGCGGCGACGACCTCGCCGTACGCCGCCGCGACCTCGGGGTCGACGCCCTCGACGTACAGCCGGGGCCGGCCGGAGAGCGGCAGGGGGCCGTCGGTGAGGACGGTGAGCGAGCGGCGCTGGGCGGCGGCGCCGGCGGCGGCGAAGTCGGCGCGCCCGACCGTCTCGGCGGCCTCGTCGGGGTCCACGTACCGCCGCTCGTCGAAGAGGCCGAGCAGGAACTTCTCGCGCAGCAGGCGCCGCACGGAGGCGTCGACGCGGGACGCGGGGATCCGGCCCGAGGCCATCAGCTCCACGATCACCTCGGGGCAGTGCTCGCCGCCGAACTGGTCCACGCCCGCGTCCAGCGCCTTCGCCGCCCGTTCGGCGACGCTCAGGTGCTCGACGCCCCAGGCGCGGGCCTCGTGGGGTTCGCCGAGGATCACCGAGTCGTTGAGCAGGCCCCAGTCGGTGCAGACGATGCCGTCGAAGCCGAGCTCCTCGCGGAGCAGGCCGGTGACGACGCCCTTGTTGAAGCCGAAGCCGACCTCCTCCCAGTCGGTGCCGACCGGCTGTCCGTAGTACGGCATCATCTGCGCGCAGCCGGCGGCGACGGCGGCCCTGAACGGCTCCAGGTGGTGGTCGCGCATCCCGCCCGGGTAGACCTGCTCCTTGCCGTGCGGGAAGTGCGGGTCCTCGCCGTCCTTCTGCGGGCCGCCGCCCGGGAAGTGCTTGACCATGGCGGCCACCGAGTCAGGGCCGAGCCGCTCGCCCTGGAGGCCGCGTACGTACGCCTCCACCAGCTCGCCGCTCAGCCGGGCGTCGGAGCCGAAGGTGCCGGACTGGCGGGACCAGCGGGGTTCGGTCGCGAGGTCGATCTGCGGGTGGAGGGCGGTGCGGAAGCCGACGGAGAGGTACTCGCGGCGGACCGTGTCGGCGAAGCGGAAGACCAGCTCCGGGTCGCGGATCGCGGCGAGGCCGAGGGCCTCGGGCCAGGCGGAGAAGGCCCCGGCGTTGAAGGAGGCGCCGATGTTGTCGGTGAAGGCGTGGCGGGGGTCGGTGGAGAGGCTGACCGGGATGCCGAGCCGGGTGCCGGCCGCGATCTCCTGGATCGCGTTGTGCCACCGGGCCATCTCGCGGGCGCCGTGGCTGCCGAGGAGGTTGAAGTGGGTGAGGCCGCGGCCGGCGATCAGCTCCGGGGTGGTGGTGGTCCGGGAGGTGGCGGCGTCGGGTTCGGTGACCGGGGTGCCGTCCGGGTTCATCGTCAGGATCGTGTGGAAGAGCTGTCCGGCCTTCTCCTCCGGCGTCATCCGGGCGAGGAGGTCCTCCACGCGCTCGTCCGTGGGGCGGGTGGCGTCCTGGTAGGGGTGCATCGCGTCCGCACCGGCCTTTCGTGAGCGAGCGAGTCGAACGGGGCGAGTGAATGAGGAGGTGAGTGAGCGGGGAGGTGGGTGAACGAGGGGGTGAGTGAGCGGGGAGGTGGGTGAACGAGGAGGCGAGGAGGCGAGGAGGCGAGGAGGCGAGGGGGCGAGGGGGCGAGGGGGTGGGCGGGCTCAGGCTAAGCGTGAAAACCGAGTGGGTACTAGGTTTGTGAAATGTGAGCTGGATCACGCCCGGAGTGATGCCTTCCCCGGCGGGACTAAGGTGGCCGCATGCCGGAGAAGAAGGTCCCCTCGACCGCCAAAAGCGCAGGTCGTGGCAGCTACGCCGTCGGTGACGCCCGCCGTCGGCTGATCCTGGACACCGCCGTCGACCACTTCGGGAAGTGGGGATTCCACGCCTCCTCCCTGGCCCGCATCGCCCACGACTGCGGCATCACCCAGGGCGGCCTGCTGCACCACTTCCGCAGCAAGGAGGACCTGCTCCTCTCGGTCCTCGCCCAGAGCGAGGAGCACGACGTCGAGCGCCTCTTCGCCGCCGAGCCGGAGTCCTACGCGGCCTTCCTCGACGCGCTGGTCCGACTGATCGAGGACAACACCCGGCGCCCCGGCATCGTCCGCATGTTCAACGTCCTCGTGGGCGAGTCCGGCAACGCCGGCCACCCCGCCCACGCGTACTTCAAGGAGCGGTACGCGCGCGTGCTCGCGCACAGCGTCGAGCGCCTGGAGGCCGCCGTGCGCAGCGGCGAACTCCGCTCCGGCATCGACTGCCGCGGCATCGCCCAGGAGTACCTCGCCGTCATGGACGGCCTCCAGATCCAGTGGGCCCTCGACCCCGAGTCCATGGACATGCCCGCGCGGGTGCGGGACTACCTGCGGCGCCAGTACGCCGCGATCCGCGCGGCCGGAGCGTAGGCCCCGGCCCTGCCCGGTGCCGCCGGTTCCGCGCCGCCGCCGGCGGCGGGGATCAGGGGGCGGTCGGCGGACCGCCCTCGGGGAGGGCGTCGAAGACGCGCTGGAGGGCGGCGGGCCGCTCGTCGTCACCGGCGACGACCGTCCGGTCGTGGTAGGTCACGGAGTACAGGAACCCGTCGGCGACCGGCCGTCCGCCCGGCCGCTCGGGCACGCGCGCGTAGGCGGGGTCGTCGAGCGCGGCCCGCAGCTCGGCCAGGCCGTCGGCGCCCATCCGTCCCGTGCGCGGCTCCTTGTTCCGGGACCGCAGGGTCCAGGACCCGTCCTCCCGCACCACGAGCCGGTTGTCCACCCCGGCGTACCCCCCGCTCACCGCCACCTCGACCAGCACGGTCCCGGACCGGGGGTCGGCGGTGACCCCGCCGCTCGTGGCGCTCCCGCTCGCGGTGCTTCCGCTCCGGTCCCCGCCCGTCGTCCCGGGCGCCGGCTCGTCGGCGTCGGCGCACCCGCCCACCCCGACGACCAGTGCCAGCACCACCGCCGGCACCGCACCCCACACCCGACCGCGTCCGGACTCCACACCACGCCTCATGTGCCCGAGCATGCCCGCCCGGCTCCGCCCCCGCAGCCGGAACACGCCACTCGCCCGGCTTCGTCTCCGCGGGCGTCGTGTCCGGTGCGGGTGACGCCCGCGACGGGCGGAGCCGAGGGCCTGAGGCTCGCGGGAACCGGCTGGCGGCTCGGTGCCGAGTCCGTGCAGATTGACCTTGCGAAGGCGACGGGAGGGCGGGAGCGGATGGCACCGGACGGGCCGCGGGCGGACGGCGAGGGCGGAGACGACGAGGTCCACGAGCGCTGGTCGCGGCTGCTCAACCGCTCCACCGGGGACCCCGGCTATCGGGACGAGTGGTTCGACGAGCAGTGCGGTGGGTGCAGGTTCTGGATCGCGCTGAGCGGCGAGCTGGGCACGGACTGGGGAGCGTGCGCCCACGCCGGCTCGCCGTTCGACGGGCGGGTGCGTTTCGAGCACGACGGCTGCGAAGGCTTCGCCGCCCGAGCCGACGGCACCTTCGGCTGAAGGCGTTCCGGCTCCGCCCCGCGGCCGGAACGCGCCACTCGGCCGGCCTTGTCCCCGCAGGTGTCGAAAGTGATCGCTCACAGCGAACGCCCGGTGGGGAACATTCGCGGGCTCACATGCATTGAGTCGGCATAGCTCAACTTGACTGCCGAAGGGGAGATCATGGCTTCTGAGTCCAAGCCGTCCGTGCCGCTGACGCTGCCTGTGCTGCCGCTCGACGACGAGGTCGTGCTGCCCGGGATGGTGGTTCCGCTCGACCTTTCCGACAACGACGTGCGGGCCGCGGTCGAGGCCGCGCAGGTGGCCTCCCGGCCCGGGGCCGGGAAGCCGCGGGTGCTGTTGGTGCCGCGGGTGGACGGGACGTACGCCGGGACCGGTGTGCTCGGGATCGTCGAACAGGTCGGGCGGCTGTCCGACGGGGACCCGGGGGCGCTGATCCGGGGCATCGGGCGGGTGCGGATCGGGGCCGGGACGACCGGGCCCGGCGGGGCCCTCTGGGTGGAGGGGAACACGGTCGAGGAGGGCGTGCCCGAGCCCCTGCCCGGAGCCGTCACCGAGCTGGTCACGGAGTACAAGGCGCTCGCCACCAGCTGGCTGAGGAAGCGCGGCGCCTGGCAGGTCGTCGACCGGGTGCAGCAGATCGAGGGCGTCGGCGCCCTCGCCGACAACTCCGGGTACTCGCCCTTCCTCACCGTCGAGCAGAAGGTCGCGCTCCTGGAGACCGCCGACCCCGTCGCACGGCTCCGGCTCGCCACCGCCCAGCTCCGCGAGCACCTCGCCGAGCAGGACGTCGCCGAGACCATCGCCAAGGACGTCCAGGAGGGCGTCGACAAGCAGCAGCGCGAGTTCCTGCTCCGCCGCCAGCTCGAAGCCGTCCGCAAGGAACTGCGCGAGCTCAACGGCGAGAAGGACGGCGAGGAGTCCGACGACTACCGGGCCCGCGTGGAGGCCGCCGACCTGCCCGAGTCCGTCCGCGAGGCCGCGCTCAAGGAGGTCGAGAAGCTGGAGCGGTCCAGCGACCAGTCGCCCGAGGGATCCTGGATCCGGACCTGGCTCGACACCGTCCTCGAACTGCCCTGGAACGAGCGGACCGAGGACCGGTACGACGTCCAGGGCGCCCAGGCCGTCCTGGACGCCGAGCACGCGGGACTGCAGGACGTGAAGGAGCGCATCACCGAGTACCTCGCCGTGCGCAAGCGGCGCTCCGAGCGCGGGCTCGGCGTCGTCGGCGGGCGCCGCGGCGGCGCCGTCCTCGCCCTGGTGGGCCCGCCCGGCGTCGGGAAGACGAGCCTCGGCGAGAGCGTCGCCCACGCCATGGGGCGGAAGTTCGTGCGCGTCGCCCTCGGCGGCGTCCGCGACGAGGCCGAGATCCGCGGCCACCGGCGGACGTACGTCGGCGCCCTGCCCGGCCGGATCGTCCGCGCGATCAAGGAGGCCGGGTCCATGAACCCCGTCGTCCTCCTCGACGAGATCGACAAGGTCGGCTCCGACTTCCGCGGCGACCCCGCCGCCGCCCTCCTCGAAGTCCTCGACCCGGCGCAGAACCACACCTTCCGCGACCACTACCTGGAGGTCGAACTCGACCTGAGCGACGTCGTCTTCCTGGCCACCGCCAACGTGCTCGAAGCCATCCCCGAGGCGCTCCTCGACCGCATGGAGCTGGTCCGCCTCGACGGCTACACCGAGGACGAGAAGGTCGTCATCGCCCGCGACCACCTGCTGCCCCGGCAGCTGGAGCGGGCCGGCCTCGAACCCGGCGAGGTGACCATCGACGAGGCCGCGCTGCGCAGGCTGGCCGGCGAGTACACCCGCGAGGCCGGCGTCCGCACCCTGGAGCGGGCCGTCGCCCGGCTGCTCCGCAAGGTCACGGCCCAGCACGAACTCGGCGACCGCGCGCTGCCGTTCACGGTCACGCCCGAGGACCTGCGGGAACTCATCGGCCGGCCGCACCACGTGCCCGAGTCCGCCCAGGACCCGGCCGAGCGGCGTACCGCCGTCCCCGGCGTGGCCACCGGACTCGCGGTGACCGGCGCCGGCGGTGACGTCCTCTTCGTCGAGGCGTCCCTCGCCGACCCGGAGACCGGCGGCGCCGGGCTGACCCTCACCGGTCAGCTGGGCGACGTGATGAAGGAGTCCGCGCAGATCGCGCTCTCCTTCCTCCGCTCGCACGGCGCGGAGCTGGAACTGCCCGTCACCGGCCTCAAGGACCGGGGTGCGCACATCCACTTCCCGGCGGGCGCCGTCCCGAAGGACGGCCCGAGCGCGGGCATCACCATGACGACCGCGCTCGCCTCGCTGCTCAGCGGCCGGCTCGTCCGCACCGACGTGGCCATGACCGGCGAGGTCTCCCTCACCGGCCGGGTGCTGCCCATCGGCGGCCTGAAGCAGAAGCTGCTCGCCGCGCACCGGGCCGGCATCACCACCGTGGTCATCCCCAAGCGGAACGAGGCCGACCTGGACGACGTCCCGGCCGAGGTCCTGGAGAAGCTGGAGGTCCACCCGGTGACCGACGTCCGCCAGGTGCTGGAGATCGCCCTGGCCCCGGCGGAGGTCCCGGTCGCCGTGGCGGCCTGACCCGTGGCGGCCTGACCCGCGGGGTCCGACTCACGGCGGTTCGACCCGTGGCGGCCCGACCCGTGGCGGCCCGACCCGCGGCGGTCCGGCCCGCGAGGCCCCCGGTACGCACGCGTACCG
>NZ_JBHTST010000197.1:0-11446 GCF_042794995.1 Streptomyces sp. NPDC056503 | reverse complement strand
GCCCCGCACGCCGTGGCGTGCGGGGCCCTTCCGCGTGCTCAGCCCTCCAGGAACGCCACCAGGGCGTTGGCCAGGAGGTAGGGGTCCTCGGCGCCGCAGAGTTCGCGGGCGCTGTGCATGGAGAGGATCGCCACGCCGATGTCGACGGTGGTGATGCCGTGGCGGGCGGCCGTGATGGGACCGATCGTGGTCCCGCAGGGCATGTCGTTGCTGGAGACGAACGACTGCCACGGCACGCCCGCCTTCTCACACGCGGCGGCGAAGAGGGCGCGGCCGGTGCCGTCGGTGGCGTACCGCTGGTTGACGTTGACCTTGAGGATCGGGCCGCCGTTGACGCGCGGGTGGTGCGTCGGGTCGTGCCGCTCCGCGTAGTTGGGGTGGACGGCGTGGCCGGTGTCGGAGGAGAGGCAGACCGTGCCGGCGAAGGCGCGGGCGCGGTCCTCGTAGTCGCCGCCGCGGGCGTAGACGGAGCGCTCCAGGACGGTGCCGAGGAGGGGGCCCTGGGCGCCGGTGTCGGCCTCGGAGCCGTTCTCCTCGTGGTCGAAGGCGGCGAGGACGGGGATGTACGGGAGGTCGTCGCGGGTGGCGACGGCGGTGAGCGCGGCGACGGCGGCGTGCACGGACAGCAGGTTGTCCATGCGGGGTCCGGCGACGAGTTCGCGGTCCCGGCCGAGGTAGGCCGGGGCGTCGACCGCGTGGACCATGAGGTCCCAGCCGGCCACGTCCTCGGCGTCCACGCCGGCCTCGTCGGCGACGAACTCGACGAGGTCGCCCTCGCGGACCTCGCCGGTGCCCCAGACGGGCTGCATGTGGCGCTGGCGGTCGAGCTTGAGGCCGTCGTTGGCGGAGCGGTCGAGGTGGATGGCGAGCTGCGGGACGCGCAGCAGCGGCCGGTCGACGTTGACGAGGCGGTGGCTGCCGTCGCGCAGGGTGAGGCGGCCGGCGAGGCCGAGGTCGCGGTCGAGCCAGGTGTTGAGGAGGGTGCCGCCGTAGATCTCCACGGCGATCTGCCGCCAGCCCTGGTTGCCCATGTCGGGGTGGGGCTTGACGCGCAGGTTGGGGGAGTCGGTGTGGGCGCCGACGATCCGGTAGGGGGTGTGCGGGTCGGCGCCCTCGGGCACGAACCAGGCGATGATCGCGCCGCCGCGGGTGACGAACTTCCCGCCGCTGGTCCCGTCCCACGCCGCGGTCTCCTCGACCCGGCGGAAGCCCGCCTTCTCCAGCCGCTCCGCGGCGTTGGCCACCGCGTGGTACGGCGACGGGGAGGCCGCGAGGAAGGACATCAGGTCATCGGTGTGTCCGGGCCCGAAGGGTGCGGACGCCGGTCGGGAAGCTGCGCTGCTCATGCGCCCACCTTACGCAGCCGATGACGGGACGTTTCGGGTACCGGGCGAGACCGCGGCCCGGCTTGGGCACCTCGTCCGGCGGAGTCCGTACCTCACCTGTCGGGGCGGGCCCCGGAGAGGAACGGCCGGACGGGCGCAGCGGAACGGCCCGCCCCCCTCCCCGGGGACGGGCCGTTCCCGTAGGACGTGGTGGGTTCGGTACCGGAGTACTAGAACGCCGCCTCGTCCAGGTCCATCAGGCCGCCGTCCACGCCGTCGGCGAGGAGGCGCTCGGTGGAGACGCCGGGCAGGACGTTGGCGGCGAAGAACTTCGCGGCCGCGATCTTGCCCTGGTAGAAGGCGACGTCCTTGCCGGTGGCGCCGGCGGCGAGCTTCTCGGCGGCGACGGCCGCGCCGCGCAGCAGCAGGTAGCCGACGACGACGTCGCCGGAGACCATGAGCAGGCGGGTGGTGTTGAGGCCGACCTTGTAGATGTTCTTGACGTCCTCGCCGGTGGCGGTGAGGTCGGTGATCATCCTGCCGACGATCGCCTCCAGGTCGACGGCCGCCTTGGCGAGCGAGTCGCGGGCGCCGGCCAGCTCCTCGCCGCCGGTGCCGACCGCGAGGAACTTCTTGATCTCCTCGGAGAGGGTGTTCAGGGCCGCGCCCTGGTCGCGGACGATCTTCCGGAAGAAGAAGTCCTGGCCCTGGATGGCGGTGGTGCCCTCGTAGAGGGTGTCGATCTTGGAGTCCCGGATGTACTGCTCGATCGGGTACTCCTGGAGGAAGCCGGAGCCGCCGAAGGTCTGGAGCGACTGCGCGAGCTGCTCGTAGCCCTTCTCGGAGCCGTAGCCCTTCACGATCGGGAGCAGCAGGTCGTTGAGGCCGTGGAGCGCCTTCGCGTCCTCGCCCGCCGCCTCCTTGAGCTGGATCGCGTCCTGCACGGAGGCCGTGTAGAGGACGAGGGAGCGCATGCCCTCGGCGTAGGCCTTCTGCGTCATCAGCGAGCGGCGCACGTCGGGGTGGTGGGTGATGGTGACCTTGGGGGCGGCCTTGTCCATGAAGTCGGCCAGGTCGGTGCCCTGGACGCGCTCCTTGGCGTACTCCAGGGCGTTGAGGTAGCCCGTGGAGAGGGTGGAGATCGCCTTCGTGCCGACCATCATGCGGGCGAACTCGATGATGAGGAACATCTGGCGGATGCCGTCGTGCTTGTCGCCGATGAGCCAGCCCTTGGCGGGGTGCTTGTCGCCGAAGGTCATCTCGCACGTGTTGGAGGCCTTGAGGCCCATCTTGTGCTCGACGTTCGTCGCGTAGGCGCCGTTGCGGGCGCCGAGCTCGCCGGTCTCCCAGTCGAACTCGTACTTCGGGACGAGGAAGAGGCTCAGGCCCTTGGTGCCGGGGCCGGCGCCCTCGGGGCGGGCGAGGACGTAGTGGAGGATGTTCTCCTCCATGTCGTGCTCACCGCTGGTGATGAAGCGCTTGACGCCCTCGATGTGCCAGGAGCCGTCCTCCTGCTGGACGGCCTTGGTGCGGCCGGCGCCGACGTCGGAGCCGGCGTCGGGCTCGGTGAGGACCATGGTGGAGCCCCAGCGGCGCTCGACCGCGATCTGGGCGGCCTTCTTCTGCTGCTCGTTGCCCTCGGTGTAGAGGATGCCGGCGAAGGCCGGGCCGGAGGAGTACATCCAGATGGCCGGGTTCGAGCCGAGCAGCAGCTCCGCGTAGGCCCAGATCAGGGAGCGCGGGGAGACGGTGCCGCCGATCTCCTCGGGGATGCCCAGGCGCCAGTACTCGGACTCCATGAAGGCGTTGTACGAGGCCTTGAAGGTGGCCGGGACCGGGGCCGTGTTGGTCTCGGGGTCGAACACCGGCGGGTTGCGGTCGGCGTCGGCGAAGGATTCGGCCAGCTCGTTCTCGGCGAGGCGGCGGATCTCGTCGAGGATGCTCTTGGCGGTGTCGACGTCCATCTCCTCGAACGGACCGCTGCCGTACACCTTGTCGCGGCCGAGCACCTCGAAGAGGTTGAACTCGATGTCGCGGAGATTCGACTTGTAGTGCCCCATGGCGACGGCTCCGTAAAGATCGGGGAGGGGTTCCTCGTACCGAGGGCCACTCGTCCTACTCACGAGTAGCGCACTCTTCTCTACGATGATGCTACCCACCGGTAATAAGAGCAACCCCTGGCGGGCCATCTGTGACGCAGTAGGCTCATGGCCCATGTACGGCTACGAGCAGAATCCGGGTGCGCAGCAGCAGTACGGGATGCCCGGGGGCATGCAGGGCGGGATGCCGAACGGCATGCAGGGCGGCGTTCCCGGCGGGTACGGCCAGCAGCAGGCCCCGCTCTACCCCGAGCCCTCGCCGCCCTCCCTCGCCGACGCCGTACGCGCCTTCACCACCGGCACCATGGCCGCCGAGGACTTCCAGCAGATCTTCGCGAGCTCGAAGGTCTACTGCCCGCGCGGCGACAACCCCGGCTTCCTCGCCCTGCACAACACCCAGCAGCCCGTGATCCCCATGTTCACCACGCTGAAGGAGCTGCGGCGGTACGCGGGCAAGGAGTCGAAGTACTTCGTGATCACCGGCGCCGAGGTGATCGACCTCCTCCCGACCGGCTACGGCTTCGTCCTCGACATGGAGGGCGACCACCGGATGGTCTTCGACGCGAAGGCCGTGGAGCAGATGGTGGACTTCGCGATGCGGCGGATGTACGGCTGACGGAGTCTGGACGTGTACGGGGGCGCCCGGGAGGAATTCCTCCCGGGCGTTCCGCGTTCCGGGTGGCAAGAAGTTCAGCATTCAACTAAAGTGAGGGTACGAGGACAGGCCGCGAAGGCCACCGAGCCCTCAGGCCGTACCAAGGAGGTCCCGCCATGCCCGCCGTGACTGTCGAGAACCCGCTCACCCTGCCGCGCGTCGTCGCCCCGGCCGACGCCGCCCCGCGCCCCGTGCTCGCCGTCACCACGGCCCCCCAGGGCTTCGAGGGCGAGGGCTTCCCGGTCCGCCGGGCCTTCGCGGGGATCAACTACCAGTACCTCGACCCGTTCATCATGATGGACCAGATGGGCGAGGTGGAGTACGCGCCGGGCGAGCCCAAGGGAACCCCCTGGCACCCCCACCGCGGCTTCGAGACCGTCACCTACATCATCGACGGCACCTTCGACCACCAGGACTCCAACGGCGGCGGCGGCACCATCACCAACGGTGACACCCAGTGGATGACAGCAGGTCAGGGCCTGCTGCACATCGAGGCCCCGCCGGAGTCGCTCGTCGTGTCCGGCGGCCTCTTCCACGGCCTCCAGCTGTGGGTGAACCTGCCCGCGAGCGACAAGATGATGGCCCCCCGCTACCAGGACATCCGCGGCGGCCAGGTCCAGCTCCTCACCTCCCCCGACGGCGGCGCGCTGCTCCGCGTCATCGCCGGCGAGCTCGACGGCCACCAGGGCCCCGGCGTCACCCACACCCCGATCACCATGATCCACGCCACCCTGCGCCCCGGCGCCGAGATCACCCTGCCGTGGCGCGAGGACTTCAACGGCCTCGCGTACGTCATGGCCGGCCGCGGCACCGTCGGCGCCGAGCACCGCCCGGTCCACCTCGGCCAGACCGCCGTCTTCGGGCAGGGAGGCTCGCTGACGGTCCGCGCCGACGAGAAGCAGGACGCGCACACCCCGGACCTGGAGGTCGTCCTCCTCGGCGGCCGCCCGATCCGCGAGCCCATGGCCCACTACGGCCCCTTCGTGATGAACACCCAGGCCGAACTCCGCCAGGCCTTCGAGGACTTCCAGGCGGGCCGCCTCGGCACCATCCCGGCGGTCCACGGCATGGGCGAGTAACACCCCCGGAGGACTCCCGGGGCATCCCCCCGAGCCCCGGGGAGCGACATGACGGGCCGTCGCCCGGACGGCCCGTCATGTCCGCGTTCCACGGGTGTCGATGTGATCTTATGGACGGGTGGAGACGAGTCGACCGCCCCTGCTGCCCGAGCCCGCCCGCAAGCTCGCCGCCTGGTGCGCCGTGGCGCTGCTCGTCGCCGGCGTCGCCGCCGTCTTCATCTGGCTCTGCGTGGTCTTCAAGGCCGCCGTGACGCCCGTGCTGCTCGCCATCCTCGGGACCGCGCTGCTCGGGCCGCTCTACCGCCGCCTGCTGCGGATGAAGGTGAGCAAGTCCCTCGCCGCCGCCGTCACCGTCCTCGCCGTCCTCGTCGTCGTCGGCGGCGCCACGTACATCGTCGTCGCCGCGCTGATCGAGACCGGGGACCAGATCCTCGCCTCGCTGCGGCAGGCCGCCATCGACATCGCCGAGCACTTCGGGGCCGCCGGGACCTCCCTGGAGGACCTCGCCGAGAACGCCAAGAACCTCCTGGAGAAGTTCGGCGGCACCGCCGCCTCCGGGGTGATCTCCGGGCTCAGCGTGGTCGGCCAGATGCTCGCCACCGCCGTCCTCGCCCTCCTCCTGATCTTCTTCTTCCTCCGCGACTCCGACCGGGCCGCCGGCTCCCTGCGCTCCCTCGTCCCCGCCGCCACCGGCGACACCGCCGAGGCCATGGCCCGCCGCGCCTTCGAGGCCGTCGAGGGCTTCATGCGCGGCACCACCCTCGTCGCCCTCGTCGACGCCGTCCTCATCGGCGTCGGCCTGCTCGTCCTCGACGTGCCCGGCGCCGTCGGACTCGCCGCGCTCGTCTTCGTCACCGCCTACATCCCCTACCTGGGCGCCTTCCTCTCCGGCGCGGTCGCCGTCCTCGTCGCCCTCGCCGACCGCGGCTTCGTCATCGCCCTGTGGGTGCTCGGCGTGGTCCTCGCCGTCCAGGTCATCGAGGGCAACGTCCTCCAGCCGATGGTCCAGAGCCGCACCGTCCAGATGCACCCGGCCGCCGTCATGCTCGCCATCACCGCCGGCGCCTCCGTGGCGGGCGTCCTCGGCATGCTCCTCGCCGTCCCCCTGACCGCCGCCGCCACCGGCATCCTCGGCGAACTCCGCGCCCGCTACACCACCCGTCCGGAACCGGGCGAGGCCGGCTAGACCGCCGCCGCGCCCGCCTCGAAGGACTTCAGCATGGCCTCCAGGGCCGCCTGGTCCGGGCCGACGAAGGGGTCGGAGTCCGGCGCGGCCGCCAGCGTCCCCAGCATCCGTTCCGTCATCCGCACGGCAGGCGGCAGGTGGGTGCAGAGCACGATCTCCGGGTCCATCTCCCGCAGCGGCGCCAGAGTCGCCCGGTACTTCTCCGGGTCCACCACGTGCACCCACGGGCTGTCGAGCGTCGCCCACAACAGCTGCGAGGCCCGCAGGTCCTCCGGCTTCAGATCGCTCGCGTGCCCGCTCTCGGCGAGCTCGGCCGTCGGCATCGGCCCGCCGAAGCAGTCCGAACTGAAGCAGATCCTGGTCCGGTCGTCGTAGAAGCCGACGGTCGCCGGACTGTCGAAGAGCGGCGGACGGAAGGCGTGCAGGGCGCGGTCACCGACGTCCAGGGACTGCCCCGGGTTGAGGAAGTACACCCGGTCCATCGGCAGCGCCCGCTCGGTCGTCATGATGCCGAAGCCGAGGAAGGTGGTCACCACGCGCGCGTGCGGGGCGGCTTCCAGGAGGTCGAAGATCCCGCCCGTGTGGTCGCGGTCCGGGTGGCTGAGCCAGATCCAGCGCACCTCCGCGGGGTCGATCACCCCGGAGAGCGCGGCGAGGAAGTCCCGGTCCTCGATCGACAGTCCGGTGTCGACGACGACGGGTTCGGCGGCGGTCAGCACGTAGGCGTTGACGGGGACGTGGCCGATCCCCGGCACCTCCAGGCTGTCGGCCAGGACGGTGGTGTCGCTGCCGACCTTGTGCGTGTCCATGGCGTACTCCGTGGTCCCCCCGGCGGCCGTACGACACCAGTCTCCGCCGTACGGGTGGACGGCGCGCGCCGGAGGGGCACGGGCCCCGCCGACCGGCCCGGGCGCGCGGTGCGGCCCCACCCGCGTACGACCGGCCCCACGCGCGCGCGGCGCCCGGCACCCGCGTGCCCGCCCTATCCGCAGCACCCCTCCGGCCCCGCCGGCTCCGTCAGTTCGTACCAGATCGTCTTGCCCTCGCCGCGCGGCTCGACGCCCCACGCGTCCGCCAGCATCTCCATCAGCACCAGGCCGCGCCCGCTGGACGCCATCTCGCCCGGGTGCCGCTTGTGCGGGAGCTCGTCGCTGGCGTCGGAGACCTCGACGCGCAGCCGGCGGCCCTTGTCGCCGCAGGCGACCTCCGCGGTGAGGAGGGCGTCGCCGTCCGTGTGGACGAGCACGTTCGTGACCATCTCGGAGACCATCAGGACGGCCGCGTCCAGCTGGTCCTCGTCGGTCCAGTCGTGCAGCAGCTGCCGCACCTGCTCGCGCGCCTCCGCGATCCGCTCCGGCTCGGCCTGGGCGATCGTCATCAGGGTGCGGCGCGGGGTCTCCCGTACGGCCGTCGCCGGCCGGCGGGAGAGCAGCAGGACGGCGATGTCGTCCTCGCGCCGGTCCGCGAGCGGGCCGGTGGTGTGGTGGGAGCCGGGCCCGTGGACGGCCTCCACGAGGGTGTCGGCCAGCTCCTCCAGGTCGTCGCCCCGGTGCTCCTCCAGGAGCCGCCTGACCCGCTCCCAGCCGCTGTCGAGATCGTGCCCGCCGGTCTCCAGGAGGCCGTCGGTGCAGATCATCAGGGTCTCGCCGGGGTCGAGGGTGAGCCGGGTGGTGGGGTAGTCGGTGTCGGCGTCGATGCCGAGCGGAAGGCCGCCGGCCGTCGGCCTCAGCAGGACCGTTCCGTCGACCATCCGTACGGCCGGGTCCGGATGGCCCGCCCGGGCGATGTCCACCGTCCCCGTCTCCAGGTCCACCTCCAGGTAGAGGCAGGTGGCGAAGCGCGGCCCGCCGCCCGCGGCCACCGCCTCGTCGCCCCCGTCGTGGCCGTCGTTCACCCCGTACAGGAACCGCGAGGCCCGCGACAGCACGGCGTCCGGCCGGTGCCCCTCGGAGGCGTACGCCCGCAGCGCGATCCGCAGCTGCCCCATCAGCGCCGCCGCCCGTACGTCGTGCCCCTGTACGTCCCCGATGACCAGGGCGATCCGGCCAGCGCCGCCGGGCAGCCGGATCATGTCGTACCAGTCGCCGCCCACCTGGAGCCCGCCGCCGGTCGGCACGTACCGCGCCGCCACCTGGATCCCGGGGATCCCCGGTCCGAGCACCGGCATCATCGTCCGCTGCAGACCGAGCGACAGCTCCCGCTCCGACTCCGCCACCCCGGCCCTGGCCAGCGCCTGCGCCAGCATCCGGGCCACCGTCGTCAGCACCGACCGCTCGTCCGGCGTGAACGCCACCTGGTGCTTGAAGGCCGCCATCCAGGCGCCCATCGTCCGCCCGGCCACCACAAGCGGCACGAACGCCCACGACTGCCGCTCGAAGCGCTCCGCCAGCGGCCACGTCATCGGGAAGCGGCGCCGGTACTCCTCGGGGGACGGGAGGTAGATCGCCCGCCCGGTCCGCACCACCTCGGCCGCCGGGTAGTCCGTCGCCAGCGCCATCGAGGAGAAGGGGCCCTCGTCGCCGTCCCGCTGCCCGTGGTGTCCGATCACCGTCAGCCGGTCGCCCGACATCCCGAAGACCGCGAGCCCGTCCGGCGAGAACCCCGGCATCGACAGCGAGGCCGCCACCCGCAGCACCTCGGACGTCGACCGCGCCTCCGCCAGCGCCCGCCCCGCGTCCAGCAGGAAGGCCTCCCGCGAGCGCCGCCAGTCACCGGTGATCGGCGTGTGCGGCCCGGCCGTCCCCGGCTGCGGGTCGGCCACCTCCTGGAGCGTGCCGACCAGCTGGTAGTCGTTGCCGTCGATCAGCGGCTTGGACCGGCTCCGTACCGTACGGACCACCCGGCCCCGGTCGTCCATGATCCGCAGCCGGGCCTCGGCCAGCGTCCCCTCGGCCACCGCCAGGTTGACCACGCCGTCGATCTCGTTCCAGTCCACCGGGTGGAAGCGCGAGCGGACCGCCGCCTCGCTGAGCCGCACCGGCTCCGCGGGCAGCCCCAGCAGCCGGGCGGCCTCGGCGTCGAGCGAGACGATCCCGGAAGCGTTGTCCCAGCGCCACAGGCCCGTGGCGATCGCGGCCAGGACGTCCTCGGTGCGCATTGCCCCACTTTATGAAGAGCGGACAGCCTGTCGCCACCGTGTCCCCGCCGGGCGCGACCGAGAGTAATCGAATCGCGATCTTGGGGTGGCCGGTAGGCTGGTCGCGACTTAACAGTCGTGACTCACACCACCGATCCCGAAGACTGGATGAACGACGATGCATCGGTACAGGTCCCACACCTGCGGCGAGCTCCGCGCCTCTGACGTCGGCACCGACGTCCGGCTGAGCGGCTGGCTGCACAATCGGCGCGACCTGGGCGGCATCCTCTTCATCGATCTGCGCGACCACTACGGCATCACGCAGCTCGTCGCCCGGCCCGGCACCGCCGCCGCCGAGGTCCTCGACAAGCTGACGAAGGAGACCGTCGTCCGCGTCGACGGCAAGGTCGTCTCGCGTGGCGCGGAGAACGTCAACCCGGAGCTCGCCACCGGCGAGATCGAGATCGAGGCCGCCACGGTCGAGGTCCTGGGCGCCGCGAAGCAGATCCCCTTCACCATCAACGCCGACGACGGCGTCAACGAGGAGCGGCGCCTGGAGTACCGCTTCCTCGACCTGCGCCGCGAGCGCATGCACCGCAACATCATGCTGCGCTCCGCCGTCATCGCCTCCATCCGCTCCAAGATGGTGGCCCTCGGCTTCAACGAGATGGCGACCCCGATCCTCGCCGCGACCTCCCCCGAGGGCGCCCGCGACTTCGTCGTCCCGTCCCGTCTGAACCCGGGCAAGTTCTACGCGCTGCCGCAGGCGCCGCAGCAGTTCAAGCAGCTGCTGATGATCTCCGGCTTCGACCGGTACTTCCAGATCGCGCCCTGCTTCCGCGACGAGGACGCCCGCGCGGACCGTTCGCCGGGCGAGTTCTACCAGCTCGACGTCGAGATGAGCTTCGTCGAGCAGGAGGACGTCTTCCAGCCGATCGAGAAGCTCATGACGGAGCTCTTCGAGGAGTTCGGCGGCGGCCGCCACGTCACCTCCCCGTTCCCGCGGATCCCGTTCCGCGAGTCGATGCTGAAGTACGGCAACGACAAGCCCGACCTGCGCACGGCCCTCGAACTCGTCGACATCTCCGACGTCTTCGAGTCGTCGGAGTTCAAGGCCTTCGCCGGCAAGCACGTCCGCGCGCTCGCCGTCCCGGACACCGGCGACCAGCCGCGCAAGTTCTTCGACCAGCTCGGCGACTTCGCGGTCTCCCTCGGCGCGAAGGGCCTGGCCTGGGTCCGCGTGGGCGAGGGCAACGCCCTGACCGGCCCGATCGCCAAGTTCCTCACCGAGGAGAACGTCAAGGTCCTGACCGAGCGCCTCGGTCTGGAGCCCGGCCACGCGATCTTCTTCGGCGCGGGCGAGTTCGACGAGGTCTCCAAGATCATGGGCCCGGTCCGGGTCGAGGCCGCCAAGCGCGCCGGCCAGTTCGAGGAGAACGTCTTCCGCTTCGCGTGGATCGTCGACTTCCCGATGTACGAGAAGGACGAGGAGACCGGCAAGATCGACTTCTCGCACAACCCGTTCTCGATGCCGCAGGGCGGCCTGGAGGCCCTGGAGACCCAGGACCCGCTGGACGTCCTCGGCTGGCAGTACGACATCGTCTGCAACGGCATCGAGCTCTCCTCCGGCGCGATCCGGAACCACGAGCCCGAGATCATGTTCAAGGCCTTCGAGATCGCGGGCTACTCGCGGGAGACGGTCGAGCACGAGTTCGCGGGCATGCTCCGCGCCTTCGAGTACGGCGCCCCGCCGCACGGCGGCATCGCCCCGGGCGTCGACCGCATCGTCATGCTCCTCGCGGACGAGCCCAACATCCGCGAGACGATCGCCTTCCCGCTCAACGGCAACGCCCAGGACCTCCTGATGGGCGCCCCGACGGAGCTGGACGAGTCCCGCCTGCGCGAGCTGAACATCCAGCTCCGCAAGCCGGTCGAGAAGAAGGTCGCGGAGGACCGCCCGGTCACGGACGCGGTCCACCCGGACGCGGCGCGCTGACCCTGACGCGCGGGTGAGGGGCCCGGGATC
>NZ_JBHTST010000196.1:0-11572 GCF_042794995.1 Streptomyces sp. NPDC056503 | reverse complement strand
GGTCGTACCCGTACGGGTACGACTCCGGCCCTCGGCCGTTGTCCGTGCGCGCTCAGATGCTCCGGCGCGGCGCCGGCGGCAGCGCCGCCTGCGGGGGATGGTGCTGCGAGGCCGCCCAGGTCGACGGGTAGGGCGCGTGGTGCTGGCCGTAGAGCCCCGAGAGGCCGCCGGCGAACCCCGCGAGGCCCGTGCTCCTCGCCGTGCCGAAGGCCCGGAACGCCAGCTCCTCCTCGCCGCTGCGGTCGCCCGGAAGCGTGCGGAACGACCGGCGGTACTCCGAGTACAGGGCATCGAAGATCGGCGTCGCCGAGTGCCCGGCCGGAACGTCCTGCGCCGGGCGCATGGCGGGGATCGGACTCGGATGCGGCTGGGGGAAAGGGTCGTATGGGTGCACGTAGGTGCCAACGACCCTGCCGTCCGTCGGATGCGGGCGGCTCTCCGAAAGAGGGGCCCGCCGGGGACGGGGCACGGTCGGGACGCCCGGCCCGCGCGTCGGCCCTATCCCCGGACGCCCGTCGTCCATCAGGTCCCGGCCAGCGGCATCGCGGCGGCGACCAGGCGCCCGTTGGCCGCGGCCTTCTCCAGGGCGTCGCGCAGCAGGTCCTCGCGCGGCTGCTGTCCGATGGAGCCGACCGGCGCGGCGAAGACCAGCACGGTGTGCGACTTGTTGGCCGCCGCGCGCCAGCCCTCGGTGACCTGGAGCGGCTGGTGCGCCTGCCACCAGGCGGACTGTCCCGCGCCGCCCGCGCCGGGCTGGAGCACCGAGTGCAGCTGGCCCATGGCGACCAGGACCGACCAGCCGGGCAGCGTGGCCGGCTTGCCGTTCAGGTCCTGGACGGGCTGGAAGCCCTGCTCGGCCAGGAGCGACAGGAACTCGTCGGTGAGCCCGCCCGAACCGGGCCGGGCCACCGGCGCGGTCGGTTCCACGACCAGCGCCGGGTGCAGCTCGCCGTCGATCAGGACGAGACCGCTGGTGACGCCGAGCACGGCCTGCTCGGGGTGGGCGGCCGAGAGCGCGTCGGCGGCGTCGGCGGCCGTGATGGAGGCGACGGCGCCCTGGAGCTGCTCCTCGGCGACCCGGACGACCTGCGACGGGATGCAGCTGGCGTGGGCGAACGCGAGGACCGCGGTCTCCTCGCCGACGAACAGCACCGTGCTGGTGCGCTCCTGCTCGGAGTCGCCCTGCGTGCGGCAGGAGGTGCAGTCGTAGCTGCCCGGGGCGTTGTCGCCGGCGAGCAGCCGGTCGGCTTCTTCGTCGCCGATCTCGGCGCGTACGTCCTCGCTGACGTCGAGCATGCGCGGCACGGAGGGCTCCCTGGAGTCGGTACGGACGGACCCCGGGCCTTTCCCGGGCGTCTCATGCCGAGTTCAACGGGCCAGGCGCGGGCGGGGTCACGCGCGGAAGGGGGGCAAGTTGCCGCCGGCGCGGGCGGCCGCCTCCGGCGGCGGCGCCCGAGGCGGCCCCGCGTCGCCCCCGAGGCGCCGGCCGTCGTGCCTTCGGCGGGGGCCTGCCGCGGTGGTCCGGCGGCGGTCCTGCGGCGCCCTTCCGCGGCGACCCGCGGGGCGCCGTCCGCGGTGACTCCGACCGGGTGGGAAGTGAACGGTGTTCCGCGCGGCACGGGGCTCGGCGCCGGGAGACCGACCTAGCCTGCGGCGATGTCGATGATCCGATTTTGGACAGCCGGCTCGCTCGCGGCGGCCTCCGCGGCGGCGCTGCTCGCCTTCCACCAGGCGCCCGCCGCCACGGCCGCGCCCGGCGACGACGGGCCCGGCACGGCGGGCGCCCCGGGCGCGCCCGCCGTACCGGCCGTGCCGGTGCTGCCGGACGCGGCGGCGGGCGCGGTCGCGGACGCGCTCGCCTCGGCCGCGGCCGCCATCGAGGCGGCCCGGGGCGACGCCGGGACCACCGGCGCGATGCCGCCGCCACCGTCGGCGGGACCGGCGGGCGCGCCCGCGTACGCCTGCGCCAAGGACCAGTGGCCCTGGGGCTGCGTCGCCGAGTGCGAGAGCAGCGGACGCTGGGACGTCAACACCGGCAACGGCTACTACGGCGGGCTCCAGTTCTGGCAGCCGACCTGGATCGAGTACGGCGGCCTCAAGTACGCCCGTCGCGCCGACCTCGCCACCCGCGGACAGCAGATCGGCATCGCCGAGGACGTCCTGCGCGTGCAGGGCTGGGGTGCCTGGCCCGTCTGCTCCAAGCGCTACGGGCTCAGCGGCCGCGTCCACACCGTGCAGGCCGGCGACACCCTCGGCGGCATCGCCCGCCGCTTCTCGGTCAAGGGCGGCTGGCAGCGGCTCTACGAGGCCAACAGGAGCGTCATCGGCCCCGACCCGAACCGGCTGTACGTCGGCATGATGCTGCGCATCGCGCCGCTCTGAGCGGACCGGGCCGGACCGGGCCGGACTAGGCCGGGCGCGGCTCCGCCGCCTCGCCGCTGAACACGCGGGTGCCGCGCCGCAGTTCGTGGAGGAGGGTGCCGGGCGGCAGTCCGTCGGGCACGCGCTGCTCGGCCAGGACCACCGCCGCGCCGCCCTCGACCGCGAGCGCGCCGAGCAGCGCGTACGTGCGGGCCGCGACCGGCGGGGCCATGCCCAGGGCCGCCTCGTCGACCAGCACCACCCGCGCGGGGCGCAGCAGGGCGCGGGACAGGGCCAGCATCCGGCGCTCGCCGCCGGAGAGCGTGCCCGCGGCGCGGGAGAGCAGAGGGACGAGGGCGGGGTACGGGACCGGGGCGTCCGGAGCCGTCAGGGCCAGGTTCTCGGCGACGGTCAGGCCCTCGTACACCGCGCCGCGGTCCGGTACGAAGCAGAGCCCGCGGCGGGCCCGCTCGTGCGGCGGCAGCGCGGTCACGTCCTCGCCGCGCCACAGGACCCGGCCCGCGGACAGCCGTGCCGTCCCGGCGAGCGCGCGCAGCGCCGTGGTGCGGCCGGAGCCGTTGCGGCCCGTCAGGACCGTCACCGTGCCCGCCGGGACCGGGAGGTCCAGGCCGTGCAGGGCCTCCAGGGGGCCGTAGCGGACCCGGGCGTCGCGCAGTTCCATCTCCGTGGTCATGGCCGGAGCCGGCCTCCCTCCATGGTGTGGACGGTGGCGGCCGTGCCGGCGACGAGGTCCGGGTCGTGCTCGACCACCAGGACGGTCAGGCCGTCGGCGGCGAGCGCGGTCAGCAGCCGGGACAGGGCCTCGGCCTCGGCCGCGTCCAGGCCGGCGGCCGGCTCGTCCAGGAGGAGCGTGTGCGGCCGGCCCGCCAGCGCGCGGGCCAGTTCGACCCGGCGCAGGAGGCCGGTCGGCAGCCCGGCCGTGCGGCGGAGGCGTACGGGCCCCGCCAGGCCCGTCAGGCGGAGGGCGCGCTCGGTGGCGGTGGCGGGGTGGTCGCGGTGGTGGCCGTGCTCGGCGCCGACGCGGACGTTCTCCTCCACGGAGAGGGACGGGAACAGGGCCGGTCGCTGGAAGGTCCGCGCGATGCCGAGGTGTGCCCTCGTGCGGGCGGGGCGGTGCGTGATGTCCCTGCCGTCCAGGAGGACCCGGCCGCCCGGGCGGGGGCGGGCCGCGCCGGCCAGGCAGTCGAAGAGGGTGCTCTTTCCCGCGCCGTTCGGTCCCACCAGGGCGGTGACCTGGGCGGTCGGCAGCACGAGCCCGACGCCTCTGAGGGCCGTCACCCCGCCGGGGTGCGCGAACCAGAGGCCCTCGGCGCGGAGCCGGGCGGGTGGCCCCGCGCGGGCGGGCGGGGCCGGGTCTCCCGCGCCGGGGTCTCCCGTGCCGGGGTCTCCCGCGCCGGGGTCTCCCGTGCCGGGGTGCGGGCCGGCGGCGGCCGGGCGGCCGGGAGGGGGTTCCCGGCCGCCCGCCGGGGGCGTGGGGCCGCGGGCGGGGACGGCGCCCGTCGCGCGGGGGAGGCTCAGGAGGGCGGTCAGGGGCGGGAGGCGGCCGGTCTGGGTGGCCAGGAGTCCCACCGCCAGGGCGGCCGCGGCGGCCGGGGTGGCGGTGTCGGCGGTCAGGAGGAGGGGGGCGGCCAGGAGGGGGGTGAGGAGGTTGTCCGCGCCCAGGACCATGACCGTGGCGAACCAGAGGAGGCCGCGCAGGGGGTCGTACGCCGTGGGGTCGAAGGCCTCGACGGCCATCGCGAGGAGGGCGCCGCCCAGGCCCGCCAGGGCGGCGGCCAGGGCGAAGGCGAGGAGTTTGAGGGGGGTCGCGGGGACGCCGGCCGCCTCCGCGGCGGGCTCGTGGTCGCGGAGGGCCGCCAGGGCGCGGCCGGTGCGGCCTCGGCGGAGGGCCCCCACCAGGAGGAGGGCGGCCGTGAGGAGGAGGAGTCCGAGGGCGTAGAACGCGCGGTCGGAGGTGAAGGGCCAGGGGCGGACCGGGGCCGCCAGGCCCGCCGTGGCGTAGGGCTGGGCGAGGACGAAGCGGCTCACCGCCACGCCGACCGCGAGGGTCGCCAGCGCCAGCGCCAGGCCGTGGCGGCGGATCGCCGGGCCCGCGGTCAGCAGGCCCGCGGCCCCCGTCAGGGGGACCGCCAGGGCGAGGGCCGGGAGGGGTGGCACGCCGGCCGTCGTGAAGAGGGTCGTGAAGAGGGCGCCGAGGCCCGCGTAGGCCGCCTGGCCCAGGGCGATCTGGCCGGCGCGGCCGGTCACCACGACCAGGGAGAGCAGGACGATCGCCAGGGCGGGGACCTGCGTCGCCGTGCGCAGGTCCGGGCCGCCCACGGCCAGGGGGAGGAGGAAGCAGACGGCGGCGAGCGGCCAGATCGCCGGGGGCGTACGGGCCGCTCGGGGCGGCGGCGGCAGCGCGTCGTGCCCCTTGCCGCCGATGCCCGGCAGGACCAGGGCGGCGATCAGCAGGGCCAGCACGAAGAGGTTCGCCCCGACCGAGCGCAGCAGCGGTTCCGCCCAGCCCTCCGGGTGGAAGCGGGTCAGCTGGGCCTGGGTCACCCCGATGAGCAGCGCCGCGCCGATCGCGACGGGCAGCGACCGCATCCGGGCGATGACCGCGACCGCCATCACCTCCACCACGAGCAGCGGCAGCCCGTACGGGTCGAGCCGGACGTACGGGGCGAGCAGCACGCCCGTCAGCCCGGCGGTGAACGCGCCGAACGCCCAGCCGGCCGCCGCGATCCGGTCCGCGTCCACCCCGGCGAGGACCGCGAGCGGGCGGTTGTCGACCACCGCCCGCAGCTCCCGCCCGAAGCGGGTCCACCGGGTCACCGCCGTGACCAGGCAGGCCACCGCCACCACCGTCGCCAGCTGGAGCCATGGCTCGTCGCCGAGCAGCACCGGCGCGTCGTCCCGGGCGCCGGCGCCCCAGAGCAGGACCGCGACGCCCACGAGGAGGACGAAGACGCCGGTGGAGGCGACCAGGGCGCGGGCCGGTCCGGCGCCGGACCGGGCCAGCGGGCGGAAGACGGCCCGGTCGAGGAGGAGCCCCAGCCCCGGGGCCACCAGGAGCAGGGTCAGCAGGGCGGCCGGCCACAGGGGCCAGCCCCACACCACCACGAGCTGGCGGAGCACGTACGCGCAGACCATGGCGAGCGCGCCGTGCGCCAGGTTCAGCACCCCGGTCGCCCGGTGGGTGACGATCAGGCCGATGCCGGTGAGCGCCGCCGCGCTGCCGACCGCGAGGCCGGCCAGCGTCAGCTCGTACGTCAGGGAGGCCACGGCTCACACACCGGGCAGGGCACGAGCGCCGGGTCCCCGGCGGCCGGTACGGCGTCCGCGCGGTCCGCCACCAGCGGGCAGTCGGGGCGGTGCGCCAGCGTCCCGCCGGGGACGCGCAGCGGCGGGGCGTCGGAGACGGGGGCGGCGGCCGTCGCCTCCGGGTCCGGAGGCGCGGCCCCGTCCCGAGGCGGCGGCGGGGCCGTGCGCGCCGCGGTCCCGATCAGTACCGCGCCCGCCACGAGCAGCGCCGCCCCCGGCACCGTGCACGAGGCCAGGTAGGGGAGCTGGCGCTCGGCGAAGCGTTCGCCCGAGATCCCGTACCAGCCGAGGACGCACAGCAGCGCGCCCCCGGCGGCCGCCACGAGGCCGCCCCACAGCAGGAACCGCGCCGTCGGCAAGGAGAGGGCCTCCGTCCTTTCCTCCGACTATGCACCGTATTCTTGCGCTTCGCCCCGTACCGTCCGACCCTGGAAGCACACGCCGAACGGTGGTGAACCCGATGGTGCTCAGGCGACGAGCGGCCGCCCTCGCGGCCGCCGCGATGCTGCTCCTCACCCCGGCCCTCGCGGCCTGCTCCGACGACGAGCCCGCGAGCGGCAACCAGGTGACCTCCAGCCCGCCACCCGGCATGACGGCCCGGCCGACCGGCGCGGACGAGCCCGCCGACCCGGCCGCCGCCAAGGCGGAGATCACCCGGAACTGGGCGGCCTTCTTCGACGCGGACACCCCGGCCGCCGAGCGGGTGAAGCTCCTGGAGAACGGCGAGGAGATGCGGGACGTCCTCACCGCCTTCGCCGGCAACCCCCAGGCCGCGGCGACCACCGCCGAGGTCACCGGGGTCGAGTTCACCTCCGCGTCCGGCGCCGACGTCACCTACGACCTGCTGGTCGGCGGCAACCCCCTGCTGCCCGACTCCCGGGGCACGTCGGTGCTCCAGGACGACACCTGGAAGGTCTCCGTGAATACCCTGTGCGGTCTGGTGAAGCTCAGCGGTGTCACCGTCGAAGGCTGCTGAGACGGCCGCGGCGCGCCTCCCGGCCCTGCTGCTCGTCCTCCTGCTCGTCCTCCTCGCGGGGTGCGGCAGCCGGCTTCCGGAGCGCTCCTTCGAAACGCGGCCCACCGCCCACCCCTCCGGCGGTGAGCCGCTCCGCGTCGGCATCATCACCAGCGCCACCAGCCCCGTCGGCGGCGCGGCCCTCACCGGCCCGCGCGACGGCGCCCGGGCCTGGTTCGACGCCCTGAACGCCGCCGGCGGCCTCGACGGGCGCCGGGTCGAGGTCGAGACCTGCGACGACGGCGGCAGCGGCGTCGGCAACACCGCCTGCGTCCGCCGGCTCCTCGACGAGCGGAAGGTCTTCGCCCTCGTCGCCACCACCGCCCTCGACTACGCGGGCGCCCCGCTCGTCTCCCGGGCCGGCGTGCCCGACATCGGCGGCCAGCCCCTCACCCCCGCCTACGACACCTACCCCCACCTCTACTCCCTGTACGGCAGTTCCGCCCCGCGCACCGGCGCCGCGCCGGGCTGGGACGGCACCCTGTACGGCGGGACCGAGGTCTACCGGTGGTTCGCGCGCGAGCGCGGGGCGCGGACCGCCGCGGTCGTCGCGTACGACCAGCCCGCCTCCGCCGCCTACGCCCGGCTCGTCGCCCGGGGGCTGCGCGCGGAGGGCTACCGGGTCGTGAACGAGCGGGTCGACTTCGTCCTGCCGGACTTCCGGGCCGTCGCCGCCGATCTGCGCGAGCGTCGGGTCGACCTCGTGTTCGACGCGCTGGACGGGCACGGCAACACCCGGCTGTGCGAGGCGATGGAGGCGCTCGGCGTCCGCGTCGACGCCAAGGTGACGAATGTGCAGAACTGGTCCTCCTCCGTGGCCCGGGACTACGCCCGCGCGCCCGGCTGCCGCGACTCCCTCTGGGTGACCGGGTCGAGCCGCAACTTCGAGGAGACCGGGCACCCCGAGGTCCGCGCCTTCCGGACCGCGATGGGGGAGCGGGAGACCTCCCAGTGGCAGCTGGAGGGATGGGCGGCGGCCATGTGGTTCACCGACGCGGCCCGCTCCTGCCTCGCCCGCCCCGACCGGGGAGGACTCACCCGGACGTGCGTCGAGGCGTACCTGAACCGCCAGGAGCCCTACACCGCGCGGGGATTGCTGCTTCCCGTCCGCTTCGAGCACCTGGAGCGGCCGCCCGCCACCCGCGAGACCTGTCTCTCCGTGGCCCGCTGGCGGGACGGGCGCGGCTGGGTGAGCCAGGGGGAGATGACGCGGAACTGCGCGGTCGTCCCCCAGCTCGGTTACCGGCCGTGAGGGGCGCCGCCACCGGAGCAGTACAGTCGGCCCGACCGACCAACTGACCGGGGGGAACCGGCAGATGCGCATCTCCTTCCTGCTCCACAACGGCTATCACTACGGGGGCACGATCCGGACCACGTTCACGCTCGCCGAACAACTGGCGGAACGCCACGAGGTCGAGATCGTCTCGGTCTTCCGCCACCGCGACCGGCCACGGCTCGGCCTCCCGGCGGGGGTGACCCTCCGTCACCTCGTCGACCTGCGGAAGGACTCGCCGGACTACGACGGCGACCACCCCGACGCCCACCGGCCCGCCCGGGTCTTCCCGCGCGGCGACGGGCGGTGGAAGCAGTACAGCGCGCTGACCGACGCGCGGATCGGGGACCATCTGCGCGGGGTGGCGGCGGACGTCCTCGTCGGCACCCGGCCGGGGCTCAACGTGCAACTCGCCCGGCAGGCCGGGGCCGGACCCGTCCTGGTCGCCCAGGAACACCTGATCCTCGACGGGCACAGCCGCCGGCTGCGGCGGGACATCGCCCACGAGTACGCGCTCCTCGACCTCGTCACCACCGTCACCGAGGCCGACGCCCGGGCCTACCGGCGGCTCGGGCTGCCCGGCTCCGTCCGCGTCGAGTCCGTGCCCAACGGCGTTCCCGTGCCGTCCGTCCCGGCCGCCGACCCGTCGGCCCGGGTGATCGTCGCGGCCGGCCGGCTCACCCGCGTCAAACGGTTCGACGTCCTCGTCGACGCCTTCGCCGAACTGGCCGACGACCACCCCGACTGGACCCTGCGGATCTACGGCAGCGGCGACGCCGCACAGGACCTGCGGGCGCCGCTGACCCGGCAGATCGAGGCCCTGGGGCTCGGCGGGCGGGTCCGGCTGATGGGCCAGGTCCACCCCATGGAGCCGGAGTGGGCGAAGGGCTCCATCGCGGCGGTCACCTCCGAGCGGGAGGCCTTCGGCATGACGATCGTGGAGGCGATGCGGTGCGGCCTTCCGGTGGTCGCCGCGGACTGCCCGCACGGGCCGCGCGAGATCGTCGAGGACGGCGTCGACGGGCGGCTCGTCCCCGTCGGCGATCCCGGCGCGGTCGCCCGCGCGCTCGGCGGGCTGATGGCCGACGAGGAGCTGCGCGCCAAGGCGGGCCGGGCCGCCCTCGTGGCGGCGGAGCGCTTCGACCCCGCACGCGTCGCCGCGCGCCACGAGCAGCTGTGGACCGAGCTGGTCGCCCGTGCCGCGCCCCGCCGCGCCCACTCGCCGGCGGCCGCCGCCCGCCACGCCTGGACGTCCCGCGCCTACGACGCCGCCTACACGGCCAAGGCCGGCGCGGGCCGCACCCTGCGCCGCCTCGGTCTGCGCTGACGGCCCGGGGCCTCACGCGCCCGGCGGCGTCCGGTGGGTCCGGGGCGGCGGCGGGCTCGTGAGCCGCATCCGCTCGTAGTCGGCGAACTCGGGGTGGTGGAGGTCGAAGGCGGGGGATTCGGAGCGGATGCGGGGGACGGCCGTGAAGTTGTGGCGCGGGGGCGGGCAGGAGGTGGCCCACTCCAGGGAGCGGCCGAAGCCCCAGGGGTCGTCGACCTCGACCTTGGGCGCGTACCGCCAGGTGCGCCAGACGTTGTAGAGGAAGGGGAGGGTGGAGGTGCCCAGGAGGAAGGCGCCGATGGTCGAGAGGGTGTTGAGGGCGGTGAAGCCGTCGGCCACCAGGTAGTCGGCGTAGCGGCGGGGCATGCCTTCCGCGCCCAGCCAGTGCTGGACGAGGAAGGTGAGGTGGAAGCCGGTGAAGAGGGTCCAGAAGTGGATCTTGCCGAGGCGTTCGTCGAGCATCCGGCCGGTGAACTTCGGCCACCAGAAGTGGAAGCCGGCGAAGGTCGCGAAGACGACCGTGCCGAAGACCGTGTAGTGGAAGTGGGCGACGACGAAGTACGAGTCGGTGACGTGGAAGTCCATCGGCGGCGAGGCCAGGATCACCCCGGTCAGGCCGCCGAAGAGGAAGGACACCAGGAAGCCGGTCACCCACAGCATCGGGGTCTCGAAGGAGAGCGAGCCCCGCAGCATGGTCCCCGTCCAGTTGAAGAACTTCACCCCGGTCGGCACGGCGATCAGGAAGGAGAGGAAGGAGAAGAACGGCAGCAGCACCGCCCCGGTCGCGAACATGTGGTGGGCCCAGACCACCACCGACAGCCCGGTGATCGTCATGGTGGCGGCGATCAGACTGAGGTAGCCGAAGATCGGCTTCCGCGCGAAGACCGGGATGATCTCGCTGACGATGCCGAAGAACGGCAGCGCGATGATGTAGACCTCGGGGTGGCCGAAGAACCAGAAGAGGTGCTGCCAGAGCAGCGCCCCGCCGTTGCCGGGGGCGAAGACCAGCGCCCCGAACCGCCGGTCCGCCTCCAGCGCGAGCAGCGCCGCCGCGAGGACGGGGAAGGCGATCAGCACCAGCACCGCGGTGAAGAGCACGTTCCAGGTGAAGACCGGCATCCGGAACATGGTCATGCCGGGCGCCCGCATCCCGATGATCGTGGCGAGGAAGTTCACCGAGGTGAGGATCGTGCCGAAGCCGGAGAGCGCGAGCCCCATGATCCACAGGTCGGCGCCGATCCCCGGGGAGCGGACGGCGCTGTTCAGCGGGGCGTAGGCGGTCCAGCCGAAGTCGGGCGGCCCGCTCGGGGTGAGGAAGGAGCCGACCACCATCAGCCCGCCGAGCAGGAACAGCCAGTACGAGAACATGTTGAGCCGCGGGAAGGCGACGTCGGGGGAGCCGATCTGGAGCGGCACCAGCTCGTTGGCGAAGCCGGCGAAGGTCGGGGTCGCGAAGAGCAGCAGCATGATCGTGCCGTGCTGGGTGAAGGCCTGGTTGAACTGCTCGTTGGAGAGGAACTGGGTCCCCGGCCTGGCCAGCTCCGCCCGCATCGCCATCGCGAGGAGCCCGGCGAGCAGGAAGAAGGCGAACGAGGTCGCCAGGTAGAGGTGACCGATCTTCTTGTGGTCGGTGGTGGTGAGCCAGTCGATCAGGATCCGGCCGTGCCGCTCGCGTCCGCCCGATTCCGCCGTGGTGGTCGCCGCCTCGGTGCTCATCGGTGCCTCCGCCCCGTGTTCCGTTCTCCGGCGTCCGGTCAGCGTAAGCATTGTGTAAGGGAACGGTGAGGGAGCGGCGCGCGGGCTCCGCCCACATTTCGCCGGTTGGCCCCGTCGGCCGGAATGGGCCCCGCCCGACCCCTTCGGTGAATTCGCCCGAACGACTTGTGCGAACCCCCGGATGCCTTTTCGAATTTCCGGAGAAACGGCCGGAAACCGACGTTCCGCCGCGTACGCGGCCGTCACGCCGACCGTCGAGAAGTTGTGACGCAAGCGTGACCGCCAGGGGACTAACGTGAACCCCATGGCACCCATGTCGCGCAGCCCCGAACCGCCCCGTGACGCGCCCGAGTCCTATGTGGGCCTCGGCGCGGAGGGCGCCGCCCAGCTCGCCCGGACGCGCGGCTGGCGCGTCGTCCGGACCCTCCCGCCCGGTGCGATCGTCACCATGGAGTACCTCGCCGGGCGTCTCAATCTCGAGGTCGAGGACGACACCGTCACCCGCTGCTGGATCGGCTGACCCCGTACGCGAAGGGCCCCGACCGCTCGGTGC
>NZ_JBHTST010000195.1:0-11706 GCF_042794995.1 Streptomyces sp. NPDC056503 | reverse complement strand
GAACGCCCCCGACCGCCCCCGACAGACCCCGAAAGGACCTGAAAGGACCCGAACGGGGGGGGGCCCCCCCCCGCCCCCCGGGGGGGGGGGGCCACCCCGCGCCGTACCGCGGGTCAGGCCAGCTGGGTGGCCTGCAGACGGGCGTAGGCCGCGTCGCGGGCGAGCAGTTCCCGGTGGCTTCCGGACTCCACCACCCGGCCCCGCTCCAGCACCACGATCCGGTCCGCCCGCCGGATCGTGGACAGCCGGTGGGCCACCACGAAGACCGTGCGACCGGCGACGAGCCGGGCGAGCGCCTCCTGGACCTGCGCCTCCGAGCGGGCGTCCAGCGCCGACGTGGCCTCGTCGAGCACCAGGACCCGGGGATCGCGGATGAGCGCCCGCGCGATCGCGAGCCGCTGGCGCTGACCGCCCGAGAGCCGGGTGCCGCGCTCCCCCACCACCGTGTCGAGGCCGTCGGGCAGGGCGTCGACGAACTCCGCGGCGTTGGCGTCGCGCAGGGCGCGCCGCAGCGTCGCCTCGTCGACGCCCTCCATGCCGTAGGTGACGTTCTCCCGGATGCTCCCCTCGAAGAGGACGGACTCCTGGGGGACGACGGAGACGAACCTGCGGAAGCTCCGCAGGTCGAGCCCGCCCATGTCCCGCCCGTCGAGGAACACCCGGCCCGCCGTGGGACGGTGGAAGCCGAGCACCAGGTTGAGCAGCGTGGACTTCCCCGCGCCGGACCCGCCGACGATCGCGAGCGTGGTGCCGACCGGCACGTCGAGGTCCACCTCGCTGAGGGCGGGCTCGTCGCCGTCGCCGTGCGTCAGGCCCACGTTCTCGAACCGGAACGCGCCCGCGACCTCCTCCACCCGCCGCTTGCCGTCGTTGACCTCCAGGTCGGGAGCCTGGAGGACCTCGCCGACCGACTTGAGGGACTCCACGGCCTTGCCCACCACGGGAGCCAGCGCGAGCAGGCTCGTGACGGCGCCGGTCAGGGTGGAGAAGTAGGCGCTGAGCATCACGACCTCGCCCGGGGTGACCGACGTCCATCCGTAGTAGGCGACGAGCGCCGCGCCGGCCAGGCAGGCCGTGCCGAGCCCGTTGAAGACGACCCAGGAGAGCGACCCGAAGCGGGCGTTGAGCAGGTCGAGCCGTGTCCCCTCCCGCTGCACCCGGTCGAGCTCGCGTCCGACGCGGCCCAGGGCCGTGCGCTCCAGGGCGTGCGCGCGGGTGATGGGGATGAGGGTCGTCATGTCACTGACGGAGGCGGACATGCGCTCCACGGAGCGCCGGTAGGAGGTGTTCCCCTCGCCGAGCCGCGCGCGCAGGGCGCCGATGAGCAGCACGGCGACGGGGATCAGGAAGAGGAAGACCGGGAGGAAGACCGGCGTGACCACGGCGATGACGGCGAGCCCGCCGGCGAGCGTCGCGACGGCGGTGAGGCCGTTGTCCGCGGTCTGCTGGAGTCCCGTCTCCAGCGTCTCGACGTCCCGGACGACCTTGGCGTGCAGCACGGACGAGCTGGTCCGGCTGTGGAAGCCGATGGAGAGCTGCTGCATCCGTGTGACGAGGGCGGACCGCAGGTCGCGGCCGAGCCGGCGGATCGCCCCGTGCATCCAGCGGACGTACAGCAGGTGCAGCGGCGGGTTCAGGAGGAGGACCGTGAGCATCACGGCGCAGTTCCACCACAGTTCGGCGACGGGCCGGTGCTCGACGACGACGTCGATGACGTTCGCCGTCACCGGCGGGAGCAGCCAGACGGGCGCGTGCTTGACGAAGAAGACCGCGACGGCCCCGGCGAGCCGGGCGCGGTCGGGCCGGAAGAGGTAGTGGACGGTGCGGATCGGGTGTTCACCGCGGTAGCGGTGGTCCAGGGGGCTGTGGTTCATGGCTCCTGCGGGTTCCTTCGTCGGGGCGGCCGCGGCTCTCGCCGCGGCACGCGCCCGGTGGCGGCATCGGGACCAGGGCGAAGGTCCGCCGCGTGCGAGGGCAGCCCGGTTCCGCGGCCGTGGGACGACCCGGATCTCCCTGGGGGCGAGGACGGCGGCGTGCTCTCGGAGAAGCATGCGTCGCGCGGCCCCCCGGATTCCAGTGCCGGCGAGCCCGCTCCGAAGTTTTGCGAAACCCTGGCTGAACCGGCTTCTCCGGACTAAGAAAACGATCACGATGCGGCACCCTCGAGTGCGCGAGGAAGGTGGTCGTGCATGTGCTCCATGACGGCGACACGTCCAAGCCGCCGGAGCCGGTGACCAGCGATTTCCGTGAGGGCGTGCGCCCTGTAGCGACCGAAGGCGCATCCGATGGCCGCTCGTCCGGCGCGGGGTAGGCCCCCGGCGGAAGAACCGGCAGGTCCACCTCCGGCACCGCGGCCAGGGCAGGTGATCCGCTGTTCCGCCAGCGGCGGAAAGCGGCCCGACCGGACTCGACGATCACTACTGTCCCGTCGCATGACGACGATTACCACGCGCACGGTCGAGTACCCGGCCGACGGTCTGACGATGATCGGGCACCTCGCGCTCCCGGCCGGAGTCGGTCGCCGGCCCGCGGTGCTGCTCGGGCCGGAGGGCACGGGGCTCAGCGACGTCGAGCGCCGCCGGGCCGATGCTCTCGCCGAGCTGGGATACGTGGCGCTGGCCTTCGACCTTCACGGCGGGCGCTATTTGGGTGACCCCGAGGAGATGCTGGCCCGTTGCATGCCGCTGCTCGCCGACCCCGACCGGATGCGGGGCATCGGTCATGCGGCGCTCGACGTGTTGCGCGCCGAGCCGCGGACCGATCCCGACCGGATCGCCGCCGTCGGCTACGGCACCGGCGGCGCCATCGGGCTGGAGCTCGGGCGCGACGGCGTCGACCTGCGCGCGATCGGGACAGTCAACGCACTGACCACGGGCCGACCGGGCGAGGCGGCGCGCATTCGCTGCCCGGTGTGGGCCGGGGTGGGGTCCGAAGACCCGATCATGCCGCCCGCGCAACGCGACGCCTTCACCGCCGAGATGCAAGCCGCGGGCGTCGACTGGCGCCTCGTGGTCTACGGCGGAGCCCTGCACGCCTTCCACCACCCGTCGGTCGACCACACCGTGCGCCCCGGCGTCGGCTACCACCCCCAGCACGCGCAGCGAGCCTGGCACGACGTCGTCGACCTGCTCGCCGAGTGCCTGCCCGTGACGGAGTGATCTGGTGGAATCGGCGCGGCGGGGTGCCTGGCGGGTCGTACCGCACCCCCGCCGGAAAGGCTCCAGCGGGTGGTGACGGGCATGCGGCCGGCGCCGGTCGGATCGCGCCGGCGGCACCGGGTCGACGAGCGGGCCGCCGCCCGACTCGATCCAGAAGTCGTAGAAGCCGCGCAGCACCGCGTTGCCGTGCCGAATCGTCCGTGGCGTGTAGCGGTCGTCCAGGTACGTCTTCCTCGTGATCGGATGCGTGGTGCCCGCGGTCGACGCGGAATGCGTACGCGCCGACCTGCGCGGCTTCGTCGCGGCCGGACCGGCGCCACCACGGCACCCGGCCCGCGCCCCGGGTGGCGGTAAGGTCGGGGGGTCGAGGGGTGAGGATGGAGCTGGGGTGGCAGTGAAGCGGCCGACGATGGCGGACATCGCGCGTCGGGCGGGTGTGTCGAAGGTGGCTGTCTCCTACGCCCTGAACGACCAGCCCGGAGTCTCGGAGGCCACCCGGGCCTCGATCAAGAGCATCGCCGCGGAACTGGGCTGGCGGCCCAACAGCGCCGCCCGGGCCCTGACCGGCGGGCGGGCGCGGGCGGTCGGGCTGATCGTCCGGCGGCCGGCCCGGACGCTCGGTGTGGAGCCGTTCTTCATGGAGTTCATCAGCGGCGTGGAGACGGTGCTCGCCGAGCAGGCGTACGCGCTGATGCTCCAGATGGCGGCGGACCAGGAGCAGGAGATCGAGGTCTGCCGGCGCTGGTGGGGCGAGCGGCGCGTCGACGGCGTCTTCCTCATGGACCTGCGGACCGGCGACGCGAGGATCGACGCCGTCCGCGACGTCGACCTTCCCGCGGTGGTCATCGGCCCGCCGGAGGTGGCCGGGGGGCTGCCGGCCGTCTGGTCCGACGACGGCGAGAGCATGCGGGAGATCGTGCGGTACCTGGCGGCGCTGGGGCACCGGAGGATCGCGCGGGTGGCGGGTCCCGCCGAGCTCGCGCACACGGCGGTCCGCGACACGGCGCTCGCGGAGGCGTGCCGGGAGGCGGGGATCCCGGAGGCGACGGTGGTGCACACCGACTACACCGGCGACGAGGGCGCGCGGGCCGCGCGGGCGCTGCTGATCGCGCCCCGGCGGCCGACGGCGATCGTCTTCGACAACGACATCATGGCCGTGGCCGCGCTGTCGGTCGCCCAGGAACTGGGTCTGACGATCCCGGCCGACCTGTCCGTCGTCGCCTGGGACGAGTCGCCGCTGACGCAGGTGGTGCGCCCGACGCTGTCGGCGGTCACCCGCGACATCCCGGCGTACGGAGCCCGCTCCGCGACCGCGCTGCTCGCCCTAATCGACGGGGAGGACGTCGGCAGCGTGCGCGAGGGGTACGCGCACTTCGTGCCGCGGGGCAGCACCTCTCCTCCGCCTCCGGAGTCGGACCCGCGCTGATCACCCGCCCGCGGGGAGACCGCGGGGCCGGGCCGTCCCCTCGTCGGCCCGGCCCCGCGTGACGTGGCGCTCCCCTACTTGGTGGCTCCCTGGGCGAAGCCGTTGTAGATCCACCGCTGGAGGAGCAGGAAGACGATCAGCGTCGGGACGATCACGAGGATCACCCCGGCGGAGATGGCCTCCCAGTGCGCCCCGAAGGGCCCCTTGAAGCGGAAGAGCGCGGTGGAGATGGTCCCGAGGTCCTCGGAGTGCATGTAGAGGAAGGGGATGTAGAAGTCGTTGTAGGTGGTGATCCCCTTGATGATGACGACGGTGGCGATCGCGGGCTTGAGCAGCGGGAAGATGATCTTCCGGTAGATGGTGAAGGCGTTGGCGCCGTCGAGCCGGGCGGCCTCGTCGAGCGAGACGGGGATGCCCCGGATGAACTGCAGGAAGATGTAGACCGAGACGATGTCGGTGCCCATGTAGAGCAGGATCGGCGCCCAGCGGGTGTCGATCAGGCCGAAGCCGTTGATCACCTGGAAGGTCGCGACCTGGGTGGTGACGCCGGGCACGAGCGTGGCGATCAGGAAGCCGGCCATGACGAGCTTCTTGCCGCGGAAGTCGAAGCGGTCGACGGCGTAGGCGGTCATCGAGCCGATGACCACCGTGCCGCCGATGGAGAAGACGAGGATGAACGCGGTGTTCCCGAAGGCCATGAGCATCTTGCCGTCGTCGAACGCCGTGACGTAGTTCTCGAAGTTGAACCAGTTCCCCGGCAGGGAGAGCGCGCTGCTGGCGCCGACCTCCTCGGAGGTCTTGAGCGAGGTCAGGAAGACGACGGCCAGCGGGACCAGGACGACCGCGGACGCCGCGAGGAGCGACAGGTAGGTCAGCACGCTGCCGACGGGCGGTCGGCGGCGCGTGGTGCGGGGCCGGTTCGGGGCGGCGGTGAGGTCGGGGGAGGTCATACGAGGTCCACCTTGTCGTCGGGCACGAGCCGGCGCTGGATCCAGGTGACCAGCAGGATGATCAGGAGCAGCACCACGGCCGCGGCCGAGGCCAGGCCGGTCTTGTTGAACTGGAAGGCGAGCTTGATCGTCTGGATGACGAAGGTCTGGGTGCCGGTCGCGCCGCCGGTCATGATGTAGGGGATCTCGAAGACCGACAGCGAGCCGGAGATCGCCAGGATGGCGCTCAGGCTGATCACGGGCTTGATGCCGGGGGCGATGATGTGCCGGAACTGCTTCCACTTCCCGGCTCCGTCCAGCTCCGCCGCCTCGTACAGCTCTCCCGGGATGGACTGGATCGCGCCGAGGAAGAGGACGAAGTTCAGTCCGGTGAAGCGCCAGACGGAGACGCCCGCGAGGGAGACGTTGGCCGAGGTCGGGTCGCCGAGCCACGGGTGGTCGGTGGTCACGCCGAGCCAGGCCAGTACCGAGTCGAGGGTGCCGCCGTCCTGGAAGAAGTACAGGAAGACGAAGCCGATCGCGACGCCGTTGATCAGGTAGGGGAAGAACAGGATCCCCTTGAAGAAGTTCCGGAACCGCAGGTTGAAGCTGAGGATCACCGCGAAGTACAGCGCGACGACGATCTGGACCACGGACGCCGCGAGGTAGTAACCGCTGACGAAGAACACCCGGAAGAGCTCGGGGCGGGTGAAGATCCGGACGTAGTTGTCGAAGCCCACGCTCTCCCGGTCGGGGCTGACGCCGTCCCAGTCGGTGAAGCTGTACGAGACCATGCTCGCGACCGGGACGTACGTGAACGTGATCAGCAGGGCCAGTGGGGCCGCCAGGAACAGCCAGGGCGTGATCCGCCGGAGCGGCGAGTCGCGCCAGGACCGTGTCCGTCCGGCGGATGGGCCGCTCCGGCGGCGCGCGGTCCGGCGCCCTCGGTTCCCGGGGGCCGTCGTCTTGTCCGTGCTGGATCGCCCTGTCATGGCGGCGCCCTCTGGTGCGGTGTCGGTGGTCTGGGTCATGTCGGCCTTTCGTGTCCGCGTCCGCGGAAGGTCCAGGGGCCCCGGCCGGTGTCGTACGGCCGGGGCCCGCTCCGCCGGTATCAGCTACCGGCGGTCTTCGCCGCCTCGTCCCACCTCTTGTTCAGGTCGGCGAAGAAGTCCTCGAGGCTGCCCTTCGCGGCGCCACGGGCCGTGTCGATCAGCTTCTGTCGGTAGTCCTGCTTGTTCAGGCCGATCTCGGCGGCCTCGTCGATGTCGTTGACGGCCGCGGTCTTCGCCTCGGAGCGGTCGAAGAACCTGACATCGTTGTCAACGAAGTCCTTCAGGGTGCCGGGCATCGGGGCGGACTTGACCGCGGAGACCACGCCCTCCTTCTCCGCGAAGCCGGACTTCTCGGTGAACCAGTCCACCCAGGCGCGGGCGGCCGGCTTGTTGTGCGAGTGGATACTCACCGCCTGCTGGTAGTCGGAGACCAGCGCCGCGCAGTGCTTGCCGTCCTTCTGGACCGGGAAGGGCATGAAGCCGATGTCCTCCGCCGAGCCGCCGGCCTCCGCGGCCGCGGCCTGCATCTGCGTGATCGACCAGGAGCCCAGCATCATCGTGGCTATCCTGCCCTCGCCGAGGAGCGCCTTGGAGGTCTCCCAGTTGGTGGTCGTCGGGTCCTTCTCCGACAGGCCCCGCTTCACGATCTCGTAGAGGAGGCCGTCGGTGGCGTTCAGCTCGCTTCCGGCCTTCCAGGGCGAGACCGGTCCGGCGAGGGCGTTGCCCGCCTGGGCGTCGCAGCCGACGACGCCGAGGTTGTTGGTCCACTGGACCAGCGGCCAGCCGTCCTTGAAGTTGGTGTAGTACGGCGTGGCGCCGGTCTTGTCCTTGACCGCCTCCAGGCCCGCCAGGAACTCGTCGGGCGTCTTCGGCCAGGCGGTGACGCCCGCCCGCTTCCACAGCTTCTTGTTGTAGACGAAGCCGTTGGCGGTGCCGAACTGGGCGACGCCGTAGACCTTGCCGTCCACCTCGGCCTTGTCGGAGAAGCGGTACTTCGACAGCTCGGCGGTGGTGCCGAGGGGGGCGAAGAACTTCGGGTAGTCGTTCTTGGCGACCGCGCCGGGGATGAAGAGCACGTCACCGTACTCGTTGGTGTTCATGCGGATCTTCACCTCCCCCTCGTAGTCGGTGATGCCGTCGAACGTGACCTTCACCTTCGGGTAGACCTTGTTGAACTCGGCCGCGTACTGCTTCAGGACCCCGTTCTGCACCAGGTCGGTCCGCTGCGTGAGGACCTTGATCTCGCCGGAGACCTCCTTCGGGTCCGACGGCGGAGCGGCCACCTCACCGGTGGCACCGCCGCCTCCGCCTCCGCACGCCGACAGCGCGAGCATCACGGCGGTCAGCACGGCGCCCGAGAGCGCGGTCGTCTTCTTGTTCCCCATGGCCCAACTCCTTCAAAGTCACGGCTCAGGTCATCGGTGGGATGTCGGCACTATGTCAGCCAGTCGTGAACCGGTAAAGTACCGATTTCCAGCGTGATGCCTAATCGTTACCGGACCGACCGGCCGTCAAGGCCGAGGAAACCCCGCACCCCAAGGCATCGTGCGCTGCGCAAGCCGTTCGCTTCACCGGTTCATGGACAGTTAAGTAAATGTGGGGCTAACTTGTCGGCCCGTACACGCATCCCGCCCACTGCCAGGCGATTGGAGCCGCACACCATGAAGGACGTCACCCCGCTGCACGAAGGGTGGAGCCTGCGCCACGAGGACGCAGCGCTCCCCGCCCGGGTGCCCGGTTGTGTCCACACCGACCTGCTCGCCGCCGGGGTGATACCGGACCCGTTCCTCGGACGGAACGAGACCGCGATCGCCTGGGTCGGCCGTCGCGCCTGGTCGTACGTGACGGACCTCGCCGCCCACGGTGGCGGCCACGAGCGGAGCGAGCTGGTCTTCGAGGGCCTGGACACCGCCGCCGAGATCCTGGTCGACGGCGAACCGCTCGGCTCCACCCGGAACATGCACCGCGTCCACCGCTTCGACGTCACCGGCCGGTCGGGATCGCTGGAGGTCCGCTTCGACTCCGCGTACGACGAGGCCGAAAGGGTCCGCGCCCTCACCGGCGACCGGCCCAACGTCTACCCCGAGCCCTTCCAGTACATCCGCAAGATGGCCTGCTCCTTCGGCTGGGACTGGGGCCCCACCGTGGTCACCGCCGGCATGTGGCGGCCCGTGCGGATCGAGCACTGGTCGACCGCCCGGCTCGCCGAGGTCCGCCCGCTGGTCGGCGTCGACGGCACGACCGGCCGGGTCGAGCTGCGGATCCGGACCGCACGCACCGCGAGCGGCACGGACCGTCCGCTCACCCTGCGCGCCACGGTGGCCGGGGTGGTCGCCGAGACCGTCTTCGAGGGCGCGGAGGCGGTGCTCCGCCTCGACGTGCCCGAGCCGGAGCTGTGGTGGCCGCGGGGGTACGGATCCCAGCCGCTGTACGGACTCGCCGTCGAACTCCTGGACGAGGCCGGCGAGCCGCTCGACTCCTGGTCGCGCCGGATCGGTTTCCGCACCGTCACCGTCGACCGCTCCGCCGACGCGCACGGCACCGGCTTCACCTTCGTCGTCAACGGCGTGCGGATCTTCGCGCGCGGGGTCAACTGGATCCCGGACGACGTCCTGCCGTCCCGGGTCACGCCCGAGCGCTACCGCACCCGCCTCACCCAGGCCGCCGACGCCCACATCGACCTCGTCCGTATCTGGGGCGGCGGCATCTACGAGGACGACGCCTTCTACGACGTCTGCGACGAACTGGGCCTGATGGTCTGGCAGGACTTCCTCTTCGCCTGCGCCGCCTACCCCGAGGAGCAGCCGCTGCGCGGAGAAGTGGAGGCGGAGGCGCGCGACAACGTTGTCCGCCTGATGCCGCACGCCAGCCTCGTCCTGTGGAACGGCAACAACGAGAACCTCTGGGGCTTCCGCGACTGGGACTGGGAGCGGCCGCTCGCCGGCGACTCCTGGGGCGAGGGCTACTACCTCGGGATCCTCCCCCGGATCGTCGCCGAACTCGACCCCACCCGCCCCTACACCGCCGGCAGCCCGTGGTCCGGCTCCTGGGACCACCACCCCAACGACCCCCGGCACGGCACCCACCACTCGTGGGAGGTGTGGAACCGGCAGGACTACGCCGACTACCGGGCCGACGTCCCCCGCTTCTGCGCCGAGTTCGGCTGGCAGGCCCCGCCCGCGCTCGCGACCCTCCGCCGCGCGCTGCCCGACGAGGACCTCGCCCCCGACTCCCCCGGGATGCTCCACCACCAGAAGGCCGAGGACGGCAACGGCAAGCTGAACCGGGGCATCGAACGCCACTTCGGCCTCCCCGAGGACGACTTCGACCGCTGGCACTACCTCGCCCAGGTCGTCCAGGCACGGGCGGTGGCCGCCGGCATCGAGCACTGGCGCTCCCACTGGCCGGTCTGCGCCGGCGCGGTCGTCTGGCAGCTCAACGACTGCTGGCCGGTGAGCTCCTGGGCCGCGATCGACGGCGACGGGCACCTCAAGCCCCTGTACCACGAGCTCCGCCGCGTCTACGCCGACCGCCTCCTCAGCCTCGTCCCCGCCGAGGAGGGCCCCGTGCTCGCCCTCGACAACCAGTCCGGCACCACCTGGCGCACCACCGTCGTCCTGCGCCGCCTCGACGCGGACGGCACCGTGCTGCGGGAGACCTCGCTCGACCTGGAGGCGGCGCCCCGGACGGTCGTACGCCTGGTCGTCCCGGCCTCGCTGCTCCCGGACGCCGGCTCCGGGAAGGAGCTGCTGGTCGCCGACGCCGACGGCCTGCGCGCGGTCCACCTCCCGGTGTTCGACAAGGAGTTCGCCTACCCGGTGCCCGCGTACGACGTCCGGGTCGAGGCCGCCGGGGACGGTTCCCCGGTCGTGGTGGTCACCGCCCGCACCCTGGTGCGGGACCTCCTCCTCCAGGCCGACCGGCTGGCCCCGTCCGCGAGCGCCGACCACGGGCTGGTCACCCTGCTCCCGGGCGAGGAGGTCCGGATCGGCGTGCGCGGCTGGACGGGCACCGATCCGGAGCAGGTGCGGGCCGCCCTGTTCAGCGTGGGAGCGGCGTGAGCGCCCCAGCCCCTCGCGTCCCCGGCCCGCGCGTCACGATCAACGACGTCGCCGCGCGGGCCGGCGTCTCCAAGGGCGCCGTCTCCATCGCCTTCAACAACCGTCCCGGGGTGTCCCCGACGACCCGGGAGCGGATCTTCGAGGCGGCCCGGGAGCTCGGCTGGAGCCCCCACCAGACCGCGCGCAACCTGTCCGGACGGCGCGCGGGCATCGTCGGGCTGGCGATCTGCCGGCCGGCCCGGCTGCTCGGGCTCGAACCCTTCTACATGGAGTTCATCTCCGGGATCGAGGACGTCCTCGCCGGGCGTTCCTGCTCCCTGCTGCTCCGGCTCGTCCGCGACCTGGACGAGGAGACCGCGCTGTACGAGGAGTGGTGGCGCAGCCGGACGGTCGGCGGGGCGATCCTGGTCGACTTCCACCGGGACGACCCGCGGGTCCCGCCGCTGCGGGCGCTCGGGATGCCGGCGGTGGCCGTCGGGCATCCGTCGCTGACGGGCGGCTTCCCCTCGGTCTGGACGGACGACGCCTCGGCGGCGGCGGAGGCCGTGCGCTATCTGGCGGCGCTCGGGCACCGGCGGATCGCCCGCGTCGGCGGCCCCGCCGGGCTCGGGCACAGCGGGATCCGTGCCGCCGCCTTCGAGGCCACCATGGCCGAACTGGGCCTGGACGGAGGCCGGCAGATGGCGACCGGCTTCGTCGGGGAGGAAGGCGCGCGGGCGACCCGCAGTCTCCTGATGTCCCCGGACCGGCCGACGGCCATCGTGTACGACAACGACATCATGGCCGTCGCGGGGGCGGCGGTGGCGGCGGAGATGGGCCTCTCGGTCCCCGACGACCTCTCCCTGCTGGCCTGGGACGACTCCCAGTTGTGCCGTCTGACGCATCCGCCGCTGTCGGCGATGAGCCACGACGTGCACCAGTTCGGCGAGGAGGTCGCCCGGACCCTGTTCGGGGTCATCGAGGGCACCCACAAGGGCGCGCGCCAGGTGCCCACCCCGTCGCTGACCCCGCGGGGGTCGACGGGGCCGCCGCGGCGTACGTAGCCGGGCACGGCACGGCGTCGAGGGGCCGCCTCCCGGG
>NZ_JBHTST010000194.1:0-11934 GCF_042794995.1 Streptomyces sp. NPDC056503 | reverse complement strand
GTCCGGCGCGGTCCGGCGCGGTCCGGCGCGGTCCGGCGCGGTCCGGCGCGGTCCGGCGCGGTCCGGCCGTGCAGCCCCGCCCGCGTGCCCGGCGCGGCCTCAGCGGACCGCCACCACCGCCGACCCGTGCCCGAACAGGCCCTGGTTGGCGGTGATCCCGGCCCGCGCCCCCGGCACCTGCCGGTCGCCGGCCGCGCCCCGCAGCTGCCAGGTCAGCTCGCAGACCTGGGCGATCGCCTGCGCCGGCACGGCCTCCCCGAAGGAGGCGAGACCGCCGCTGGTGTTGACCGGCAGCGCGCCGCCGAGCCGGGTCACCCCGTCCCGGAGCAGCTTGGCGCCCTCCCCGGGCCCGCACAGGCCGATGTCCTCGTACCACTCCAGCTCCAGGGCCGTCGACAGGTCGTACACCTCGGCCAGCGACAGGTCCTCGGGCCCCAGCCCCGCCTCCTCGTACGCCGCCCGCGCGATCGAGGCCTTGAAACCGTGCGGGGACGGCGCGAGCGCGGCGGTCGAGTCGGTCGCGATGTCGGGGAGGTCGAGCAGGGCCTTGGGGTAGGTGGGGGAGACCGTCGACACCGCCCGGATCCGCACCGGGTCCGGGTGCCCGTGCCGGCGCGCGAAGTCCAGGCTGGAGAGCACGAGGGCCGCCCCGCCGTCGGAGGTGGCGCAGATGTCGAGGAGCCGCAGCGGATCGGCGACCACCGCGGAGGCGGCGACCTCGTCGGCGGTGACCGGCTTCCGGTAGCGGGCCAGCGGGTTGAGCGCCCCGGCCGCCGCGTTCTTCACCTTGACCCGGGCGAAGTCCTCGACGGTGTCCCCGTACAGCGCCATCCGGCGGCGGGCGTAGAGCGCGAAGTACGCCGGGTTCGTGGCGCCGAGCACCCGGAAGCGCAGCCAGTCGGGATCGCCCGGCCGCTCCCCGCCGGCCGGCGCGAGGAAGCCCTTCGGGGTGGAGTCGGCCCCCACGACGAGCACGGCGTCGGCGAGCCCGGCCAGGATCTGCGCCCGGGCCGCGCCGATGGCCTGGGCGCCCGACGCGCACGCCGCGTACACGCTGGTCACCCGCGCCCCCTGCCAGCCGAGGGCCTGCGCGAAGGTCGCCCCGGCGACGTACCCCGGATAGCCGCAGCGCATGGTGTCGGCGCCGACGACGGATCCGATGTCCCGCCACTCCACGCCCGCGTCGGCGAGCGCGGCGCGGGCGGCGGCGGTCCCGTACGAGACGAAGCCGCGCCCCCACTTCCCCCAGGGGTGCATCCCGGCCCCGATGACGGCGATGTCGTTCACGCGCGCTCCTCCGTCCCCACGGGCCGCCACCACCAGGTGGTCCAGACGTGTTCGGCGTCCTCGTTCAGCACCCCGGGCACCACCTCGACCTCCGCCCCCACCGCGAGGTCCGCGGTCCGCACGCCGGGCGCGGCCTGCCCGAGCACCACCATCCCCTCCGCGGCGAGCTCGACCGCGACGAGGACGTACGGCTCCCAGGGCGCCTCCGGGTCGGAGACGTACGGGGCGGGCGGCCGGTAGCGCCCGTCGGTGTACGACCAGACCCGCCCGCGCGGCGAGAGCGGCGTCTCGTCGAGCGTGCCCCCGGCCGCGCAGCCCGGGTTGCGGCAGGCGTCGTCCTCGCGCGGGAAGAAGACCGCCGCGCAGGCGGAGCACCGGGTGCCGAGCAGCCGGAACTCCCCGTCCGGGACCGTGTCGTCGGTGAACCAGCCGGTCACCACCGGCCTGCGCGTCCGTGTCATCTCCGAGCCCCTCCAGCCGAGCTGACGATGCGTCAGAACTTTGCGGCGAAGTCTGGCACGGCCCCTCCGGAGGTGGAAGACGTCAGTGGCCGGCCACCGACCGCCGCGCCACCGGGAAGTCGAAGTACGTCGAGGGGAAGGGCTCCGGCTTGAACGTGAAGTGCCACCACTCCTCCGGGAGGTTCACGAACCCCTCCGCCTCCAGCGCCCCCTTCAGCACCTGCCGGTTGGCCCGCTGGACGCCCGTGATCCGGGGGTCCGCGGTGTGCGAGAGGGTGTCGAAGCAGTCGTACCCGGTCCCCATGTCGACCGAACTGTCCGGGAACCGCTCTTCCCGCGACCCGGTGCACGAGGTCAACTCCTCACCCGGCACGTACGCGCGCGTGCGCACCGCCGGCAGCCGCACCACGGTCAGGTCCACGGTCGACCCCCGGCTGTGCCCCGACTTCTCCGCGATGTACCCGTCCGTGAACAGCCGCTCCTTCGCGACCGCCGGATAGAACTCCGCCTTCATCCGCTCGTCCGCCAGGTCCTCGGCCCAGCGCACGAAGTGGTCCACCGCCCGCTGCGGCCGGTAGCAGTCGTACACCTTCAGCGTGTACCCCCGCGCCAGCAGGCGCGTCTGCGCCCGGTGCAGCGCCTCCGCCGCCGGCCGCGTCAGCACGCACAGGGGCTGCCGGTACCCGTCGATCGGCTCGCCCACGAAGTTGTGCGCCGTGGTGTACCGCATCTCCTGAAGGATCGTCCGGTCCACCGAGTCGAGGGCCACGAACTCCCGTGGAGCCTTCGGTTCGGGCACGGCGGCGGCGGGGGAGGCGGCGGTCCCGGCGTACGCGAGCAGCACGGCCGCGCCCGAGACGGCGAGGGTACGGATGGCGGAGGAGAGTCGAGTCATGCGCACCGGGTCTACCAGTTCCGCCCCCGCCGGGAAAGCCCCTCGCATACGGTCGACGCCGTGAAGGACTCAGACAGCCCCGACAGCCCCAGCGGCGTCGACGCCCGCACCGCCCCCGGCGGCGCCGACGGCTCCGGCCGCGCCCTCCGCTACCACTGCACCGCGTGCGGCGCCGCCCACCCCGCCGACGTCGGCTGGCCCCGCACCTGCCCGGCGTGCGGCCACACCGCCTACCGCAACCCCCTGCCCGTCGCCGTCGCCCTCCTTCCCGTCACGGACGGCCCGGACGCCGGACTCGTCGTCATCACCCGCACGATCGAGCCGGCGCGCGGCGGCATCGCCCTGCCCGGCGGATTCATCGACCACGGCGAGGACTGGCGTGCCGCCGTCGCGCGCGAACTGCGCGAGGAGACCGGCATCGTGGCCGCCGCCGAGGACGTCCGCCTCGCCGACGCCCTGAGCTCCCCCGCGGGCCATCTCCTCCTCTTCGGCCTCCTCCCGCCCCGGCCGGCCGCCGCACTCCCTCCCTCGGCCCCGACGAACGAGACGAGCGGACACCACGTGCTCCACGCCCCCGGGCAACTCGCCTTCCCGCTCCACACGGAGGCGGTACGGAAGTGGTTCGCCGGCGCCTACGGGTGAACTCGGCCGAGGTGTCCCGCGGCCGAGCCGTGTTCCTCCAGGCCGCCGGCGGCCTCGGCGCGGACGACTCCGAGGAGACCCGCCGTGGTGGCGAAGCCGAGGCCGCCACCCTCCGCACCCGCACCCCCACCGGGAAACCCCCGAACCGCGTGGAGTCCGCCGGCATCGGCATGGCCATCGGCCCGGCCCGCGCGGCTCACCGCCCCCGCACCCGAACCGACCCGCGCGGTTCACCGCCCCCGCACTCGCCCGGCCCGCGCGGCTCACTGCCCCCGCACTCGCCCGGCCCGCGCGGCTCACCGCCCCCGCACCCGAACCGACCCGCGCGGCTCACTGCCCCGCACCCGAACCGGCAGCCCCGGCTCCACGCACCCCTCGTCCGTCACCCGCTCCACCACGACCCGCCCGTCCACCAGCCGCGACTGGTAGCGCTCGATCTCCGCCGGCTCCCAGCCGTCGCCCGTGTCGCGGACGACGAGCCCGCCGCCCGTCCGCCCCGCCGCGGGGGTCCACACCTCCAGCAGCAGCTCCCCGTCCTCGCCCCGCACCGGCAGCACCGCCCCCGCGCGCGCCAGCACCGGCACGCGCGCGAGGGGCGCGTCGAGGAGGACCTGCCCGGGGCCCTCGTACGCCTCGCCGGTCGCCGTGTCGTACCAGCGCCCGCGCGGCAGCCGCACCGCCCGCCGGTCCGCCCCCCGATGCAGCACGGGCGCCACCAGCAGCGCGTCGCCCAGCAGGAACTCGTCCTCGCACTCCCGCAGGCCCCGGTCCTCCGGCGTCCCCCACCACACGGGCCGCACATAGGGCGCGCCGGTCATCCGCGCGAGCCGGGCCAGGGTCACGAAGTACGGGTGCAGCCGCTCGCGTTCGGCCAGCGCCACGCGCGCGTGCTCCAGCGCCTCCGGACCGAACTCCCACGGCTCCCGCCGCCCCGCGTCCAGCGCCGCGTGCGTCCGGAACAGCGGCAGCCACGCCCCCAGCTGGAACCAGCGCAGGAACAGCTCCGGCGACGGACTCCCGTCGAAACCGCCGATGTCCGGACCCGAGTACGGCACCCCGCACAGCCCGAGCCCCAGGACCAGCGCGAGCGAGGCCCGCAGCCCCGGCCACCCGGTGGCCACGTCGCCGGACCAGGTGCCCCCGTACCGCTGCACACCGGCCCACCCCGAGCGCGTGAAGAGGAACGGCCGCTCCCCGGGCCGCAGCGCCCGCAGCCCCTCGTAGCCGGCCCGGGCCATCAGCAGCCCGTACACGTTGTGCGCCTCCCGGTGGTCGCCGCCGCGCCCGTCCAGGTGGTGCCGGGCCGACCGGGGGAGCGTCGGGTCGCCGAAGGCCGCGAAGGACACCGGCTCGTTCATGTCGTGCCACACCCCGGAGAAACCCTGCCGCAGCCGCTCCTCGTACAGCCCGCCCCACCACTCCCGTACCGCCGGATCGGTGAAGTCGGGAAACGCGCACTCCCCGGGCCACACCACCCCCCGCACCTCCTCGCCCCGCGCGTCCCGCACGAACGCCCGGGCCGCCCGGCCCTCCTCGTACGGCACGTTCCCCGGCTCCGCCGCGACCGCCGGGTCGACGATCGACACCAGCCGCACCCCCTGCCCCCGCAGCTCCTCCGCGAGCCCCGGCAGGTCGGGGAACCGCTCCCGGTCCACCGTGAACACCCGGTGCCCGTCGTAGTGGTCGATGTCCAGGTGGACCGCCGACAACGGAAGCCCCCGCTCCCGGTACCCGGCCACCACCCGCCGCACCTCCGCCGCGCTCCCGAACCCCCAGCGCGCGTGCTGCGGCCCCAGCGCCCAGGCCGGAGGCAGCGCCGGCGCCCCCGTCAGGGCCGCCCAGTTGTGCAGCACGCGCGCGGGGGTGCCGACGACCACCCAGCAGCGCAGCGGCCCGCCCTCCATCCGCACCTCGACGGTGCCCGGCCGGTCGTGACCGGAACCGGCGCCCTCCTCGCCCTCCGCCAGGGTGACCCGCCCGTCCCAGGTGTTGTCGTGGAAGGCCAGGTGCGTCCCCGCGTCCGAGACCACGAACTGCACCGGCATCGTGATGTACAGCGGATCGTCCCCCGGCCCGAACCGTCCCCCCGGGTCCGTGTTCCACAGCCGGTACGCACCGTCCCGCAGCCGCGGCCCCGCCGACCGCCCGCCGAGCCCGAAGAACCGCGCGTCCGCCGGCACCTCCGCCCGCTGCGCCCACCGCGCGGGCCCCCCGGCGACCGGCTCCCACCAGCGCGGCGGCAGGTCCCGCCGCAGCATCACCCCGCCCGGCGTACGGATCTCCACCGCGCCGTGCCGCGAGATCGCCACCGTCACCCGCTCCGACACCACGCGCCAGCCGCCGTCCGTGTCGGGCTCCAGGACCGCCCGCGGGTCCGGCTCGGGCGCCGAGCCGACCAGGGCGTACGAGGGCTCGGGCTCCGCCCCGTCCCACCCCCAGAACACCGCGCCGCCCGCCGACACGCACACCCGCAGCGACGACCGGGCGAACCGTACGGTCCCCCCGCCCGGCAGCGGCTCCGCGCCCTCCGCGAGCCCCGGCACCCGGGCCCGCTCCGCCCCCCGCGGCGGCAGCCCCGCCGCGTCCGCCCGCCGCTGCCGCCACGCCGCCCGTACCGTCCTGAGCCCCCGCACCGAACCGAACACCCTCATCGTTCGCACCAGTCCACGACCGTCCATGCGGGCCACCCTGCCACCCACCAGCGGCGATACGAGCCTCGTTCAACTGGCGTTCACCCGTGGTGGGAGCACATGTTCAACTCACCCGCCATGTGTGGGCGGCCCTGGTGCGAACGCCGCTCCCATGGCATCGTCCTGTCAGCCGCGTCACGCGCACACCCCCGCGCGTGCGCGCGACACACGCCGACCCGCGTACAGCCAGGGAGCCACCCGATGACAACTGCGCCGACCGAGCCGACCGAGCCGCTCTGGCAGCCGGACGAGGAGCGCATCGCCCACGCCGCCGTCACCCGTTTCCAGGCGTGGGCCGCCGAACACCACGGCGCCCCCGCCGACGGCGGGTACCCGGCCCTGCACCGCTGGTCCGTCGAGGAGCTGGAGACCTTCTGGAAGGCCGTCGCCGAATGGTTCGACGTCCGCTTCTCCACCCCCTACGCGCGCGTGCTCGGCGACCGCTCGATGCCCGGCGCCGACTGGTTCCCCGGAGCCACCCTCAACTACGCCGAGCACGCCCTGCGCGCCGCGGCCGACCGCCCCCACGACACGGCGCTCCTCCACGTGGACGAGACCCACGAGCCGGCCCCGACCACCTGGGCCGAACTCCGCCGCCAGGTCGGCTCGCTCGCCGCCGAACTGCGCGCCCTCGGGGTCCGCCCCGGCGACCGCGTCAGCGGCTACCTGCCGAACGTCCCCCAGTCCGTCGTCGCCCTCCTCGCCACCGCCGCCGTCGGCGGCGTCTGGACCTCCTGCGCCCCCGACTTCGGCGCCCGCTCCGTCCTCGACCGCTTCCAGCAGGTCGAGCCGGTCGTCCTCTTCACGGTCGACGGCTACCGCTACGGCGGCAAGGAGCACGACCGCCGCGACACCGTCGCCGAGCTGCGCGCCGAACTCCCCACCCTCCGCGCCGTCGTCCACATCCCGCTCCTCGGCACGCCGGCCCCCGAGGGCGCCCTCGACTGGGCCGACCTCGTCGCCTCCGACGTGGAGCCGGTCTTCGAGCAGGTGCCGTTCGCGCACCCCCTGTGGGTCCTGTACTCCTCCGGCACCACCGGCCTGCCGAAGGCGATCGTCCAGTCCCAGGGCGGCATCCTCGTCGAGCACCTCAAGCAGCTGGGCCTCCACTGCGACCTGGGCCCCGAGGACGTCTTCTTCTGGTACACCTCCACCGGCTGGATGATGTGGAACTTCCTCGTCTCCGGCCTCCTCACCGGCACCACCGTCGTCCTGTACGACGGCAGCCCCGGCTACCCGGACACCGGCGCCCAGTGGCGCGTCGCCGAGCGCACCGGCGCCACCCTGTACGGCACCTCCGCCGCCTACGTGATGGCCTGCGCCAAGGCCGACGTGCACCCCGGCCGCGACTTCGACCTGTCGGCCGTGAAGTGCGTCGCCACCACGGGCTCCCCGCTGCCGCCCGACGGCTTCCGCTGGCTCCACGACGAGGTCCGCGAGGACCTGTGGATCGCCAGCGTCAGCGGCGGCACCGACGTCTGCTCCTGCTTCGCGGGAGCCGTCCCCACCCTGCCCGTGCACATCGGCGAGCTCCAGGCCGCCGGCCTCGGCACCGACCTCCAGTCCTGGGACCCGTCCGGCAAGCCGGTCGTCGGCGAGGTCGGCGAACTCGTCGTCACCAACCCCATGCCCTCCATGCCGATCCACTTCTGGAACGACCCCGACGGCAGCCGCTACCGCGACAGCTACTTCGAGATGTTCCCCGGCGTGTGGCGCCACGGCGACTGGATCACGATCACCGACCACGGCTCGGTCGTCATCCACGGCCGCTCCGACTCCACCCTCAACCGCCAGGGTGTGCGGATGGGAAGCGCCGATATCTACGAGGCGGTGGAGCGGCTCCCCGAGATCCGCGAGTCCCTCGTCATCGGCCTGGAGGAGCCGGACGGCGGGTACTGGATGCCGCTCTTCGTCCACCTCGCCGAGGGCGCCACCCTCGACGACGAGCTGATCGCCCGGATCAGGACCACGATCCGCACCGAACTGTCGCCCCGCCACGTCCCCGACGAGGTCATCGAGGTCCCGGGCGTCCCGCACACCCTCACCGGCAAGCGCATCGAGGTCCCCGTCAAGCGACTCCTCCAGGGCACCCCCCTGGAGAAGGCCGTCAACGCGGGCTCCGTCGACGACCTCGACCTCCTGCGCTTCTACGAGTCCCTCGCGGCCGCCCGCCGAGGCTGACGCGCGGCGGGGGGCCCCCCCCCGGGGGGCCCCCCCCCCCCCGCCCGCCGCACCCCGGGCGGCGCCCCGCCCCCCCCCCCCCCCCCCCGGTGAGCACGGCCGTCTCGCTCAGCACCGTCCCGGCCCGCCCGGTGGCCGAGTCCGAGACGAGCACGGTCCGCTCGCCGAGGAAGGCCGAGGTCGACCGGTCGAAGACCCACTGGGTCCGCTCCCCGCCGGCGGTCCGGGCCACCGCCACCCCCTCACGGCCGGCCGCGTCCCGCGCCGACGGCACCACCACGACGCCGGGGATCCGCGCGGCGGCCTCGAACAGAGCGGCCGTCACCCGCGGCGGCGCCCAGGTCTCGGCCAGCAACGTCCCGATCGCCGAGAACGCCCGCTGGTCCGCGTCCCCGCCGGCGGCACGGGTCTGCTCCCGCACCAGCCGCAGCAGCTCCTCCGGACCGGTCGGCAGCCCCGCCACGAATGCGTGCGTCGGAGCGGTCACGGACGGCTCCTCCGGCTCCATGAACGTCCGCCGGGGCTCGGCACCGGGTCCCTCCAGCTCGTACACGGGCAGCCGCGGCGACAGCTCGGTGTCCCGCGTCCCCTCCTCCCGCAACAGCCCGGACCGGCTCCCGTCGGCCGAGAGCCACACCTGCCGCCGGTGTACGGGCTCCACGACGGCGGCCCCGCCGCCCGCCGGGAGCCCGGCCCGGGACACCAGGCTCTCCACGTACACGAACTCCTCCGGCCGCGCGTCCGGCGCGGGCGCCGAGGCGGCGGCGAGCGCGGCCCGCGACAGCACCGCGGAGGCCCCCTCCGCCCGCACCGCCGGCCGCTGCCCGCCCGGCTCCGGGGGAGCGGCGACCAGCACCGCGCCCGCCGCGATGCCGCACACCACGGCTGGCACGGCGAACCGCACGACCCTCCGGGTCCACCATGCCGCCGGGCGCGCGGGCCGCGCGGCGGCGAGCAGCTCCCGCCGCAGCTCGCGCTGCCTGTCCGGCGCGAACTCCGGTACGGCGGGCGGGGGCAGCAGCTCGGTCAGCTCGGTGAGCAGCGCGTCCTGGGAACGGGGGCGGGGACGGGGATCGATGTCGTTCATGCCGGCTTCTCCGGTGAGGTTCGGGGGACGAGGACGGTACGGCCCGTGCCCACGGGCAGGGGAGGCGCACCGGAACCGGGCGCAGGCCCGGATCCGGGGGCCGGGAAGGGCGCGGCGGCGGGCGCCGTTCCGGCGCGGGCACCAGGCCCGTCACCGCCGACAGGACCGGCACCGGAGCGGCCCTCCGCACCGGCCCCGCGCCGCCCGGCGCGCAGTTCGGCCTCGGCGAGCGCCCGCAGCCGCTCCCGGGCCCGCGAGAGCCGGGAGCGCACCGTGCCGACCGGGACGCCCAGCGCCTCGCCGGCCGTCGCGTAGTCGAGTCCGGCCCACACGACGAGCCCGAAGACCTCCCGCTCGCGCCGTCGCAGCCGGCCGAGGGCCACCCGCGCGGCCCGCAGCCGCTCCTCGTCGGCGAGCCGGGAGGCCACCGCGTCGCTGAAGTCCGGCAGCACCCCGCGGTCGGGCATCCGCGCCAGCGCCGCGTCACGCCGCCGCGCCTCCCGCGCGGCCCCGCGCAGGACGTTGGTGGCGATGCCGAGCAGCCACGGCCTCAGGCTCCCGCCCTCGGCGTGGACCCTGCCCCGGCAGCGCCATGCCTCCAGGAAGGTCGCGGACACGACGTCCTCGGCGGCGGCCCGGTCACCGCACATCCGGTACGCGTACTGGAAGAGCACGCGTGCGTGCTCGTCGTACGCCTCACCGAGCGCCGAGGGATCCCCGGCCCGGAAACGTTCTCTCATCTCTGGTTCCACACCGGGTACTGACCGCCGGTTCACCCGGGTTCCCGTGACCCGCGCCACACCGCTCGTCCCTCCGTGCCCCTATGTGGCCCAGGTCACGGGAACTCCGGCCGCCCCGGGCCCAGTTCCCTGCATGAACGAAACACCGACGACTGGATCCCCTGTCCGATCTCGTGGATCCAAGATCCAGAACACCGGATCTCCCATCCAGAACACCGGATCCACGGTCCAAGGCACCGGATCCACGATCCAGGGTCATGGATCCAAGATCCCGGCTCATGGATCCAGGATCCGACCCACCACCCTCCGCACCCTCGCCCTCACCGCCGTCCTCACGGCCACCGCCTTCACCGCCCCACCCACCACGGCCCTCGCCTCCGCCTCCCAGGACCAGACGGTCACCCTGACCATCCGCCACCTCGACCGCACCGGCGCCGCCGCCTCCGCCTACACCACCCACGTCACCGGCGTCTCCGGCCCCGGCGCGGCGGTCAAGGAGCAGCCCCACGACCCCTCCGGCACGGTCACGCTCCGTCTGCCCAAGGGCCGTTACCTCCTCGACTCCACGCTGGAGGCGGAGAGCGGCGCCTCCGGCACGGACTGGATCGTCCAGCCGCGCCTGGACCTCGACCACGACACGGCCGTCACCGTCGACGCCCGGACCACGGCCCCCGTGGACGTCCGCCCGCCCGAGGCGGGCGCCCGGCCGCGGCACGCCCTCTCGTACGTCGAGGTCAGTCACGGGGGAGCGACCCGCTCCGCGAACCTGATCTCCTCGTCGGCCGGCCTCCGCGTGGCCCACCTCGGCCCGGCCGCCGAACCCGGCACCGTGAAGGCCTGGGTCGACAGCTACTGGAGCGGCGAGCGCGCCGACTACGGCCTCGGCTACCGCTTCACCTCCGACCGCGCCCTCACCGGCCTCGTCCGCAGGCCCGCCCCCGCCGACCTGGCCGCCCTCAGGGTCCGCGCCGCCGACCGGACCGGCGCCGGCGGCACCGGCGTCGCCGCGCTCCAGCCCGCCGAGGGCACCAGTGTCGGCCTCTCCACCCCCGTCGCCCGCCCGGGTGGCGCGACCTTCCTCGTCACTCCCGAACGCGGCCGCTGGGACCTGGAGTACACCGCGCCCGGTACCCCCGAGACGCCCCCCAACCGGTACGAGGAGCCGGGCGTGGCGGCCCGTGCCGGCGCGACCACCCTCCACACCTTCGACAACGCCGTCCTCGGCCCGGCCCTCGATCGGGCCCCCGGCGCGGCGCCCGCCGGTGTCCGCGACGGCGACCGGCTCGCCCTCGACGTCCCGCTGCTCGCCGACGGCGACGGCCACGTCCCCTCCACCCCGGCCTTCCGCTCGGCGACGACCACCCTCCACCGGGACGGCGTCCTCGTCGGCACCCACCGGGGTGCCCCGGGACGAGCCTCGTTCACGCTCGCATCCCCCGAGCGGGCCCGCTACCGGCTCACCGCCACGGCCCTCCACGGCACCGGCACGCACGCGGGGCGTGCCACCGCCGTCTGGACCTTCGGCTCCGCCGCGACCACCACCCCGACGGAGCTCCCGCTCAGCGTCGTCCGCTTCACCCCGCCGCTCGACCTCGACGGCACCGCCCCCGCCGGCGCCGGACTCCGCGTCCCGGTGACGGTCCAGGGGCCGGCCGCCGGCGCGGGCGCGCGCTCGCTCCGCGTCCGGGTCTCCACCGACGGTGGCGCCACCTGGACCGACGCCCCCGTCGTCGACGGCTCCGTCCTCGTCCGCAACCCCGCCGCGGGCCGGACGGTCTCGCTCCGCGCCACGCTCACCGACACCCTGGGCAACACCCTCGACCAGACCCTCGGCCACGCCTACCGCACCCGCTGAGCACCCGCCCGCCGGCTGAGCCCCCACACCCGCGCTGAGCCCCACACCCCGCTGACCACCCGCGCACGCGCGCGTGAGCCCGCCGCCCGGCCGTTC
>NZ_JBHTST010000193.1:0-12325 GCF_042794995.1 Streptomyces sp. NPDC056503 | reverse complement strand
CACCCCTTCCGTCTGCCGCCCTGGGCTCAGTCGAGCGCGTCCAGCAGGGTCGCGTCGAGCGGGGAGACCTCCGGCTGCTGCGGGATCCCCGTGTCGTCGCCCTTCTTGAGGGTCTTCTTCGCGCCCCGCTTCGCCGCCTTCTTCGCCGCGCGGCGCTCCTTGCGGAGCTCGACCATCGCGTAGAGCGTCGGGACGAGGAGGAGGGTCAGCAGGGTCGAGCTGATCAGACCGCCGATCACGACCACGGCGAGCGGCTGGGCGATGAAGCCGCCCTCGCCGGTGATGCCGAGGGCCATCGGCAGCAGGGCGAAGATCGTCGCCAGGGCGGTCATCAGGATCGGGCGGAGCCGGTGCCGGCCGCCCTCGACGACGGCCTCGACGACGCCGTACCCCTGCGCCCGGTACTGGTTGATCAGGTCGATCAGGACGATCGCGTTGGTCACGACGATGCCGATGAGCATCAGCATGCCGATCATCGCCGGGACGCCCATCGCGGTGCCGGTGGCCACCAGCAGGCCGATGGCGCCGGTGGCGGCGAACGGGATGGAGACCAGCAGGATCAGCGGCTGGATCAGCGACCTGAAGGTCGCGACCAGCAGCATGAAGACGATCGCGACGGCCGCGAGCATCGCCAGGAACAGGTTGAGGAAGGCCTCGCTCTGGTCCTCGGAGACGCCGCCGACGGAGGCCGAGGCGCCCTCCGGCAGGTCGAGCGCGCTGATCTTCGACTGGAGCGCGGTGCCGACGGCGCCGGTGTTGTCCGTGGTCGGCTTGGCGGTGATGGTCGCCGCGCGGGCGCCGTCGATCCGGGTCATGGAGACCGGGCCGGGGACCAGCTCGACGGTGGCGATGTCACCGAGCTTCACCGGGCCGAGGGGCAGCGCCTTCAGCTGGGCGAGGGTGGTGGCCGGGGTGGCCGAGGTGATGAGGACGTCCCGCTCGGTGTCGTCGATGGTGGCCTTGGCGGCGGGGGTGCCGCGGACGGCCTGGGCGACGATCATGCCGAGGGTGGTGTCGTCGAAGCCGGCGTCGGCCGCCTTCTCGTTGGCCTTCACGGAGACCCGCGGGACCGACTGGGAGAGGTCGCTCTGGACGTCGGTGACGTCCTTCAGCTCCGCGACGGCCTTCTGGACCTGCTCGGAGGCCTTCTGGAGCAGCTCCCGGTCGCCGGCCTTCACCACGACGCTCAGGTCCTGGCTGGCGAAGCCGTCGCCGGCCGCGATCGAGGTGTCGCCGACGCCGTCGAGCTTCCCGAGCGCCGACTCGATGGAGTCGCGGGTCTTCTCGTAGGAGGCGGACTCCTCCAGGGTCACCTGGAAGGAGGCCTGGTTGGCGCCGGTGCCGCCGCCGAAGGCCGCCATGAAGCCGGAGGAGCCGACGGTGACCTGGTAGTCCTTGACGCCCTCGGTGTCCGCGAGGACCTTCTCGATCTTCTTCGCGGCCTCGTCGGAGGCGTCCAGACTGGTGCCCGGGGCCAGCTTCTGCTTGACCGTCAGGACCGGCTGGTCGCCCTGGTCGAAGAAGTTGGTCTTCATGAGCGGCGCCATGCCGAAGGTGACGACCAGGACGACGAGGGCGATGGCGACGCTGGTGAGACGGCGGCGGGTGGCGAACCGCAGCACCGGCACGTACGCGCGCTGGAGGCGGCTCTTCGCCTCCTTCTCCTCGGCGAGCCTGCGGGCCTCGTCCGGGTCCTCCGAGGTGCCCTTGGGGGCGCGGAGGAACCAGTACGAGAGCACCGGGACGACCGTCAGCGACACCAGCAGCGAGGCCAGCAGGGCGGCCGTCACGGTGAGGCTGAAGGAGCCGAACAGCTCGCCGACCATGCCGCCGACCAGACCGATCGGCAGGAAGACGGCGACGGTGGTGAGGGTCGAGGAGGTGACCGCGCCGGCGACCTCCTTGACCGCGGTGACGATCGCGGACTGGCGGTCCTCGCCGTAGCCGAGGTGACGCTTGATGTTCTCCAGGACCACGATCGAGTCGTCGACGACCCGGCCGATGGCGATGGTCAGCGCGCCGAGGGTCAGCACGTTGAGGGAGAGGTCGCGGGTCCACAGCACGATCAGCGCGAGGACGACCGAGAGCGGGATGGAGACCGCGGTGACCAGCGTCGAACGGATCGAGGCGAGGAAGACGAGGATCACCAGGACGGCCATGACGAGGCCGAGGGCGCCCTCGGTGGTGAGGCCGGAGATCGACTTGGCGACGGCCGGGCCCTGGTCGGAGACGACGGTCAGCTGGGCGCCGGAGCCCAGCTGCTTCCGCAGCTCGGGCAGCTTGTCCTCGACGGCCTCGGAGATGGCGACGGCGCTGCCGTCCTTGTCCATGGTGGCCATGACGGCGAGGCTGGGCTTGCCGTCGGTGCGGGTCAGGGAGACCCGGGTGGACTCCTCCTGCTCCACGGTGGCGACGTCGGCGAGCCGGACGGCCTTGCCCTGGGCGGGCTTGATCCGCAGGTCCTGGATCTGCCGGAGCGAGGTGTAGCCGCCGCCGACCTGGACGGTGCGGCTCTTGCCGGCCTCGGAGAAGGAGCCGGCGGGCATGGTGCCGCCGCCGTTGCGCAGCGCCTCGGCGAGGTTCATCGAGGTCAGGCCGGCCGCGGCGAGCTTGCGCTCGTCGGGGGTGACGGAGACCTGGAGGGCCTGGACGCCGTCGATGCTGACCTGGCCGACGCCGTCGATGTCCTCCAGGGCCGGGACGACGGTCCGCTCCAGCTGGTCGGCGAGGGCCTGCTGGTCCTTGTCGGAGGTGGCGGCGAGGACGACGGTCGGGATGTCGTCGGTGGAGCCGGCCACGACCTGGGGGTCGACCGTGTCGGGGAGCACGGCCCGGGCGCGGTTGACGGCCTGCTGGACGTCGGCGACGAGCTGCTTGGTCGACTCGTCCCCGTAGTCGAAGGAGGCCATGATGACGGCGCTGCCCTCGGAGGCGGTGGACGTGATGCCCTTGAGACCGTCGACGGCCTTGAGGTTGCTCTCCAGCGGCTCGACGACCTGCTTCTCGACCACGTCGGGAGAGGCGCCCTGGTACGGGGCGATGATCGAGACCATCGGGAGCTCGATCGACGGGAACAGCTGCTGCTTCAGCTGGGGTATCGCGATCAGTCCGAAGACGATGGCGACGATGGACATCAGCCCGATCAGGGCCCGTTGCGCGAGGCTGAATCTGGACAGCCAGGACATGGGGTCTCTCTTCTGTGGCGTACTCGTCGGCAGGCGGCGGGCAGCCAGAGCGCCCCCCGGCCCCCAGCATCGGCCATCGGCGGGCCGAAGTCCTCGGCCCCCGGGCCCGTTTCCGGACCGGGCGCGTACCGCGTCCGCAGTACGCCGACGGGTGGGCTCACTCCCCCCTCGGGCGTACCAGTCCCGTCTCGTACGCGGTGACCACCAGCTGGGCGCGGTCGCGGGCGCCGAGCTTGGCCATGGTGCGGTTGACGTGGGTCTTCACGGTGAGCGGGCTGACGTCGAGCCGTTCGGCGATCTCGTCGTTGGAGAGCCCGCCGCCGACGAGGACGAGGACCTCGCGCTCCCGGGCGGTGAGCGCGACGAGCCGGTCGGCGTCCACCCTGGTCCCGGCGCCGACCGGGTCGGCGGCGCTCTGGGCGAGGAAGGTGGCGATCAGGCCCTTGGTGGCGGCCGGGGAGAGCAGCGCCTCGCCGGCGTGCGCGATCCGGATGGCCCCGAGCAGCTCCTCCGGTTCGGCGCCCTTGCCCAGGAAGCCGGAGGCGCCGGCGCGCAGCGACTCCACGACGTACTCGTCGATCTCGAAGGTGGTGAGCATGACGATCCGGACGTCCGCGAGCTCGGGGTCGGCGGTGATCGCGCGGGTGGCGGCGAGGCCGTCGGTGCCGGGCATCCGGATGTCCATGAGGACGACGTCGGGCCGTTCGCTGCGGGCCAGGGCGGCGGCCTGGGCTCCGTCGGCGGCCTCCCCGACGACCTCCATGTCGGGTTCGGAGTCGACGAGCACCCGGAAGGCGCTGCGCAGCAGGGCCTGGTCGTCGGCGAGCAGTACCCGGATCGTCATGTGTCCTCCCCCGCCTCCCGGGCCGTCCCGGGCGTCAGCGGCAGTATCGCCTGCACCCGGAAGCCGCCGCCGTAGCGGGGTGCGGTGGTGAGGACGCCGCCGAGCGCGGTGACCCGCTCGCGCATGCCGAGCAGCCCGTGGCCGCCGGAGGGCTCCGGGGCGGGTCCGGCGGGCGGGGCGCCGTCGTCGAGGACGGTGATCTCGACCGTGCGGCCCACGAGGACGACGCTCACCTCGGCGCGGGCGTCCGGTCCGGCGTGCTTGCGGACGTTGGTGAGGGCCTCCTGGACGATCCGGTACGCGGCGAGGTCGACGGCCGCCGGCAGGGGGCGGCCGCCGTCGGTGCGGGCCAGCGAGACCGGCAGCCCGGCCTTGCGGAAGCCGGCCAGGAGACCTTCCAGGACGGCGAGGCCGGGCGCGGGCTCGGTGGGGGCCTCGGGGTCGCCGGACTGGCGGAGCAGGCCGACGGTGACGCGGAGCTCGTCGAGGGCCGAGCGGCTGGCCTCGCGGACGTGGGCGAGGGCCTCCTTGGCCTGGTCGGGGCGCTTGTCCATGACGTGGGCGGCGACCCCGGCCTGCACGTTGACGAGCGCGATGTGGTGGGCGACGACGTCGTGGAGGTCGCGGGCGATCCGCAGCCGCTCCTCGGCGACGCGGCGGCGGGCCTCCTCCTCGCGGGTCCGTTCGGCGCGTTCGGCACGCTCCCGTATCGCGTCGACGAAGGCGCGGCGGCTGCGGACGGCGTCGCCGGCCGCCGCCGCCATGCCGGTCCAGGCGAAGACCCCGAGGTTCTCCTGGGCGTACCAGGGGGTGGGGCCGAAGGCCATGGCGGCGGCGGCGAGCGCGGTCATGGTGGCGAGGCCGACCCGCCAGGTGGTGGGGCGGTCGGTGCGGGAGGCGACGGTGTAGAGCGCGACGACGGCGCTGATGGTGACCGGGGCGGGGCGGGTCTCGCCGAGCAGCTCGACCAGGCTCAGGGCCCCGGTGAAGGCGAGGACCACGAAGGGCCTGCGGCGGCGGAGCACCAGGGCCACGGCGGCGGCGGTCATCATCAGGACGCCGAGGGGGGTGGGGGCGCGGTCGCCGAAGGTGGGGCCGGTGGCGCTGCCGTGGGGGTCGGTGAAGGAGGCCGCGATCATCGCGACGAGGACGCCCAGGGCCAGGGCGGCGTCGAAGGCGAGGGGGTGGTCGCGGAGCCGGGTGCAGAGGCGCGCGGGCAGGCTGGTGGGGGTCACTGGGGAACGGTACGGGGGTCGGGGCCGGGCGGGAACGGCGCAGGGGGTCCCGGGCCGGGCGGAACGGCACGAAGGATCGGGGGCCGGGCGGAACGGTACGGCCCGGAGGGGCGGGTACGAGGGCTCCGGCGCCGTCCTGGTGCCATTCCCGGTGCCCGACCTCCCCGGCCGCCGGGCGGGTCAGCCGGGGATCAGGCCGTCGCCCGAGAGCATCTTCCTGACGTCGTCCAGGGTCGCGTCGGGGGACGGGAGGATCAGTTCCGAGGGTTGCAGGGCGTCGTCGGGGAGCGGGGCGCCCAGGCGGCGGACGGCGTCCAGGAGGGCCGCCAGGGTGCGGCGGAAGCCCTCTCCGTCCCCTGATTCCATCTCGGCCAGCAGTTCGTCGTCGAGCTTGTTCAGCTCGGCGACGTGGCTGTCGGCCAGCTCGCGCTGGCCCTCCCCCATGATCCGTACGATCATGACGCCGTCCTTGTCCTGGCTACTGCTTGTCGAAGCGTCCTGGCTACTGCTTGTCGAAGCGCGGGTGGGACTGCTGCTGGTTCTGCTGGGGGGCGCCCGTGGCGCCGCCCTCGATGGCCTGCTGCCGGTCGGAGGGGCCGCCGGCCAGTTCGGCCTTCATGCGCTGGAGCTCCAGCTCGACGTCGGTGCCGCCGGAGAGGCGGTCCAGCTCGGCCTGGATGTCGTCCTTGGCGAGGCCCGACTGGTCGTCGAGCGCGCCGGAGGCGAGGAGCTCGTCGATGGCGCCGGCCCGGGCCTGGAGCTGGGCGGTCTTGTCCTCGGCCCGCTGGATGGCGAGGCCGACGTCGCTCATCTCCTCGGAGATGCCGGAGAAGGACTCGGCGATCCGGGTCTGGGCCTGGGCTGCCGTGTAGGTGGCCTTGATGGTCTCCTTCCTGGTGCGGAAGGCGTCGACCTTGGCCTGGAGGCGCTGCGCGGCGAGGGTCAGCTTCTCCTCCTCGCCCTGGAGCGTCTGGTGCTGCACCTCCAGGTCACTGACCTGCTGCTGGAGCGCGGCACGGCGGGACAGCGCCTCGCGGGCGAGGTCCTCGCGGCCGAGCGCCAGCGCCTTGCGGCCCTGGTCCTCCAGCTTGGCCGACTGACCCTGCAACTGGTTCAGCTGGAGTTCGAGCCGCTTGCGGGAGGTGGCGACGTCGGCGACGCCCCTGCGCACCTTCTGCAGCAGCTCCAGCTGCTTCTGGTAGGAGTAATCGAGCGTTTCGCGCGGGTCCTCGGCCCGGTCAAGGGCCTTGTTCGCCTTCGCGCGGAAGATCATCCCCATACGCTTCATGACACCGCTCATGGGCTTCGCGCGCCCCCTTCTGACGGACTCGGCACCAGCTCTTCGTCAGGATCCACAGTACGGTCCCTGCCTCCATTACCGCACTGTTCGGAGCGGGATGCGCTCCTCCCCAAGGACGACTGGGGCAGCTCCCGTCTCCGGCGGGAGGAGTAGAAGGATCTCCGGGAGACCCCTGGGGTCCTCGTGTGCGTACCGGCTACGACGCCGGCTGTGAGCGGATCGTTCCCTCCCGGACTGGGGTTCCATGCCCGCCACCCCGTACCCTTGGGTTTTGTGTTCCGTAGCCGTTCGAAGGAAGAGAAGGCCCCCACCGAGAAGGTGACGGCGGACCTCTCCAAGCAGCCCCGCGACCCTGAGGCCCCCAAGGGCCGCCCGACCCCGAAGCGGAGTGAGGCCCAGACCCAGCGCCGACGTGCGCAGTCCGTCCCGCTCGACCGCAAGGAGGCCAGCAAGCGCCAGCGTGAGGCGCGGCGGGCCGACCTGACGCGTCAGCGCGAGGCGCTGAACAGCGGTGACGAGCGTTACCTGCCGGCCCGCGACAAGGGACCGGTGCGCCGGTTCGTGCGCGATTTCGTCGACTCGCGGTTCGCGATCGCCGAGTTCTTCCTGCCGATGGCCGTGGTCATCCTCGTGCTCTCGCTCTTCGGCAACAGCAACCGCTCGCTCCAGAACATCTCGCTGCTGCTCTGGCTCGGTGTGATCATCCTGATCGTCATCGACTCGATCGGCATCTGGATCCGTCTGCGGAAGCAGCTGAACGAGCGCTTCCCGAACGAGCCGAAGCGCGGCGCGATCGCGTACGGCCTGATGCGCACGCTCCAGATGCGCCGTCTGCGGCTTCCGAAGCCGCAGGTCAAGCGCGGAGAGCGGCCCTGAGCGCGGACGGCTCGATCCCCGGCGGGAACGCCTTCGGCGTGACCGCCACCGGGACGGGCGGTCCCGTGCTGCCCGCCGTCGTCCACTGGCCCGCCGGTCACGGCGGGCTGCGGGACACCATCCGGCAGGAGATCGTCGCCCGCCAGGTCGACGAGCAGATAACCGGCCGCTACCCGGTGGGGCAGCGGCTGAGGATCCTCGACGCGGGCATGGGCGCCGGTACGCAGGCGCTGCGCCTGGCCCGGGCCGGGCACACGGTGACGGGCCTGGAGGCCGACCCCGAGCTGCTGAAGGCGGCCCGGGAGTCGCTGGCCACCGAGCCGGCCGGGATCCGCGAGCGGGTCCGGCTGATCGAGGGCGACGGACGCGAGACCGGCGTCCACTTCCTGCCGGGGAGCTTCGACGTGGTGCTGTGCCACGGCGTGCTCATGTACGCCGACGAGCCGGACGCGCTGCTCGCCGGCCTGGCCCGGATGCTGGCGCCCGGCGGCCTGCTCTCCCTGGTGGTACGGAACGCGGACGCCCTCGCCATGCGGCCGGGGCTCGCCGGGGACTGGGCGGGCGCGCTGGCCGGCTTCGACACGGACGTCTACCAGGACGACGACGGCGTGAAGGTCCGGGCCGACCGGCTGGAGGCGCTGACCGCGACGCTCGCGGGGATCGCGGCACCACTGCACGCCTGGTACGGGGTGCGGGTCTTCACCGACGGCGTCCCGCCGGAGATGGGCCTGCCGGCCGCCGAGGAGCTGGAGCGGCTGCTCGCCTCCGAGGAGCGGGCGGGCCGGACGGATCCGTACCGGCGGGTGGCGGCGCTGCTGCACCTGTGCGGGGTGCGGGGCTGATCCCACCCCATGTGACACGGCCGGAGGGGCCGGTGCGCCGACGCGGCGCGCCGGCCCCTCCGCAGAGGCCTGCTCCCGGTCCCTACCCTGCCCGGTCCGCCGGAACGTACGCCTGATCGGAGGCGTCCACCGGGACGGGCGAAGGGGCGGAACGGATACTCCGGACATGGATGTCTCCCGCGCCCGTTCCCGTACCCGACGCCTCGTCCTCCCCCTCGCCGCCGGGGTCTGCGCCGCCGCGCTGACCGCCGGCTGCACCGCGGACTCCGGGGCGTCCGCCGCGCCCGAGGGATCCACCTCGCAGGCGGCGGCGCCGCGCGCCGCCAACGACCTCCAGGACGACTTCCAGGCCGTCATCAAGGACGTCCTGCCGTCCGTGGTGCAGATCGACGCCTCGGAGAGCCTCGGTTCCGGGGTCGTCTACGACGACCGGGGGCACATCGTCACCAACGCGCACGTGGTCGGCGACGAGACGACCTTCCAGGTCACCGCCGCCACGGGAGGACAGCCGGTCGCGGCCCGGCTGGTCGCGACCTACCCCGAGCAGGACCTCGCGGTGATCCGGCTGGAGTCGGTGCCCGACGGGCTCAAGCCGGCCGTCTTCGGCGACTCGGCGGACGTGCAGATGGGCCAGATCGTGCTGGCGATGGGCTCCCCGCTGGGGCTGTCCGGCAGCGTCACCCAGGGCATCGTCTCGGCCACCGGCCGCACGGTCAGCGAGGGCCGGACCGGCGGCGGCACCGGCGCGACCATCGGGAACATGGTGCAGACCTCGGCGGCGATCAACCCGGGCAACAGCGGGGGCGCGCTGGTCGACCTGGACAGCCGGGTCGTCGGCATCCCGACGCTGGCGGCGAGCGACCCGCAGATGGGCGGCGGCTCGGCGCCCGGCATCGGCTTCGCGATCCCCGCCTCGATGGTGAAGACGGTCGCCGACCAGATCGTCAAGGACGGCAAGGTCACCGACTCGGGCCGGGCCGCCCTCGACATCACCGGCCGCACCGTCCTGGACGACGCCTACGAACCGGCCGGCGTGGCCGTGGTGGAGGCCGAGGCGGGCGGCGCGGCGGCGGACGCGGGGCTGCGGGCGGGTGACGTGATCACCCGTCTCGCCGACGACGACATCACGACGATCACCTCGCTCGCGGAGTCCCTGGCGGACCGCAGCCCGGGCGACGAGGTGGACGTCACGTACGTGCGGGGCACGGAGACCCGCAAGGCGGAGGTCACGCTCGGCGAGATGTAGCCGGCCTCCGGCCCGCGGGCCCCGTGCGCGGTGCCGTTACTCCCCCGCGTCCAGCGGCATCGGGCCGTAGATCCTGGTGGTGTCCTCGGAGAGGGTCGCCTGGTCGGCGCCGCCCGCGAGGAGGTCACGCCAGTGCTCGCCCAGCCAGCTCTCGGCGTCGCCCTGGGTGGTGAAGTCCTCCGGGGTCACCACCGGGGTGACCTCCGTGCCGTCGGACTTCTCGAACCGCCACGTCCATGCCATGTCCGCCTCCTGGGGCTCACCGGATGATCGGTTTCCTGCCCGCAGCGTAGCCGGGCGAGCACCGCGCGCGGGGGCGCGGGAGGATCAGAGCGTGGAACTGACTCTGCTCGGCACCGGATCGCCGCTCGGCCTGCCCCGCCCCGACTGCCCCTGCGCGGTGTGCGCGCGCTCCCGCGGCACGCGCGCGCGTGCCGCGACCGCGCTGCTCGTGGACGGGGCGCTGCTGCTCGACCTCACCCCGGGGGCGGCGCTCGCCGCGGCCCGCGCGGGGCGTTCCCTGGTGGGGGTGCGGCAGGTGCTCCTGACGTATCCGCACGACGGTCCGCCGGTGGAACTGCCGGCCGGGCTGCCGACGGCCGGGCGGGTGCCCGACGGACGGGAGCTGACGCTGATCAGCGGGCACCGGGTGCGGGCGGTGCCGATGGATTCGCCGGGGACCGGGTACGAGGTGGTGTCGGCCGAGGGCCGGCGGCTGCTGTACCTGCCGCGCGGCGCGGCGCCGGCCGGGCTGGCGGAGAACCACACGGAGCCGTACGACCTGGTGGCGGCGGACGTGACGGGCCGGCCCGACGCGCTGGCGCGGCTGCGGGCGACGGGGGCGGTGGGGCCCGGCACGGAGGTCGTCGCCGTCCACCTGGACCACGACGCTCCGGCCGGGGCCGAGCTGGACCGGCGGCTGGCGGCGGCCGGCGCGCGGGCGGTGCCGGACGGGACGGTGCTGTACCTGGGCGAGTACCACGAGCTGCCGGAGGTGCCGCGCCGGACGCTGGTGACCGGCGGGGCGCGGTCGGGGAAGTCGGTGGAGGCCGAGCGGCGTCTGGAGACCTTCCCGGAGGTGGTGTACGTGGCGACCGGCGGGACCCGCGAGGGCGACCCGGAGTGGGCGGAGCGGGTGGGCCTGCACCGGGAGCGGCGGCCGGGCTCCTGGCGTACGGCCGAGACCACCGACCTGGTGCCGCTGCTCGCGGTGGAGGGCCCGGCGCTCCTGATCGACTGTCTGTCGCTGTGGCTGACGGACGCCATGGACCGGGTGGGCGCCTGGGACGACGGAACGTGGGCGGAGAGCGGGCAGGCGGCGCTGCGGGAGCGGACGGCGGAGCTGGTGGCGGCGGTGCGGGCGACCCGCAGGACGGTGGTGGCGGTGACCAACGAGGTCGGCTCGGGCGTGGTGCCGGCCACGGCGGCGGGGCGGCGCTTCCGGGACGAGCTGGGGCGGCTCAACGCGGCCTTCGCGGACGAGTGCGAGCAGGTGGTCCTCGTGGTCGCCGGTCAGGCCCGGGTGCTGCGCGGGTAGGGTGCTGATCCTTGAGGCCCCGAGGGACCCGCGGAACCCCAGGGCCCCGAGGCGAACAGCCCCGGCCGAACCTCGCTGATGTCACAAGGCGGAACCCCCGATGGACCCTCTGCACCCCCTGAACCCCCTGAACCTCGACGACTTCTCCGATCTGATCGAGCGCCCCGACGGCGGGATCCGGCGTGACGCCGAGGAGCGCCGGGAGCGGCTCGCCGTCCGCGCGGGCGCGCTCGGCCGCCTCGACGAGCTGGGCGAGTGGCTGTCGGCCGCCCAGTCGGCGGTGCGGGTGCGCGCGATCGCGCAGCCGAAGGTGGTCGTCTTCGCCGGTGACCACGGCATCGCCGCCCAGGACGTGTCGGGCCGCCCTGCCGGGACCGCGCACGTCCTGGTCCGGGAACTGATCGACGGGGAGAGCCCGCTCGCGGTGCTGGCCCGCTCGATGGACGTGCCGGTCCGGGTCGTGGACGCGGGCCTGGACTGCGACCCGGAGCTGCTGCCGGAGGCGGTGACCCGGCACCGGGTGCGGCGCGGCAGCGGACGGATCGACGTCGAGGACGCGCTGACGCCGGAGGAGGCCGAGGCGGCGGTGCGGCTCGGGATGGCGATCGCGGACGAGGAGGCCGACTCGGGCACCGATCTGGTGGTGCTCGGCGATCTGAGCGTGGGCGGTACGACCCCGGCGTCGACGCTGATCGCGGCGCTGTGCGGCACGGACGCCTCGGTGGTGACGGGGCGCGGCGGCGCCGGCATCGACGACCTGGCGTGGATGCGCAAGTGCGCGGCGATCCGGGACTCGCTGCGGCGGGCCCGGCCGGTCCTGGGCGACCAGCTGGCGCTGCTCGGCGCGGTCGGCGGGGCGGACCTGGCGGCGACGACCGGTTTCCTGCTCCAGGCGGCGGTGCGGCGGATGCCGGTGATCCTGGACGGTGTGGTGGGCGCGGCCTGCGCGCTGGTGGCGCAGCGGGCGGCGTTCCGGGCGCCGGACTGGTGGCTGGCGGGTCAGGTGTCCGGGGAGCCGGCGCAGGCGAAGGCGCTGGACCGGATGGCGCTCAACCCCCTGCTCGACCAGGGCGTCCTGGTGGGTGAGGGAACCGGGGCACTGCTCGCGCTTCCCCTCGTCAGGGCCGCGGCGGCGCTCGCCGCCGAGCTGCCCGAGCGTCCGGAGCCGACCGGCGCGGACGCGGTGGCCTCCGCCGAGGCGGTCTGACGGGGAGCGCGTCACCGGATCGGTGAGGCCCGGAGGCGGCCGCCCGCGACGCG
>NZ_JBHTST010000192.1:0-12483 GCF_042794995.1 Streptomyces sp. NPDC056503 | reverse complement strand
GCCTGCGGAAAAGCAGGCCGGAGGGGCTTTTTGCGCGATCTCTTGCCGGGGCGTCGCCACACGGCCTAACTTACTGGTCGGTAACCAAGTGTTGGTCCGCCGCGACCCGTGCCCTGTGAGGAGTCGTCATGCCCACGCTCGACCGTCACGACAACGTCTTCGTCCTCGACCTCGGAGACGGGGAGAACCGCTTCCACCCCGACTGGATCGCCGCCGTCGGCGCCGCGCTCGACGAGGTGGAGAAGGCGGAGGGCCCCCGGGCGCTGGTCACCGCCGCGACCGGGAAGTTCTACTCCAACGGCCTGGACCTGGAGTGGCTCTTCGCCCACGCCGACCGGCACCAGGAGTACGTGGTCTCCGTCCACGGGCTGTTCGCGCGGCTGCTGGCCCTGCCGCTGGTCACCGTCGCCGCGCTCCAGGGGCACACCTTCGCCGCCGGCGCGATGTTCTCCCTCGCCCACGACTTCCGGGTGATGCGCGGCGACCGCGGCTTCTGGTGCCTGCCCGAGGCGGACATCGGCATCCCCTTCACCCCCGGCATGTCCGCCCTGATCCAGGCCAGGCTGACCCCGCCGACCGCGCACCGCGCCATGGTCACCGCCCACCGCTACGGCGGGACCGACGCCGAGGCCGCCGGCATCGTCGACCACGCCGTCGCCGAGGACGCCGTCCGCGCCACCGCCGTCGAGCTGGCCCAGGCCCAGGCGGCCAAGGCCGGCGACACCCTCGGCACCATCAAGGCCCGCATGTACGCCCCGGCCCTCGCCGCCCTCCGCGACACCGCGGACCCGCTCGGCTGAGCCGCGCGGCTCACGCGGCCCGCGGCACCTCCCCGCGAGTAGCCTCCCCGCGCGGCCGCGCCCCGGCCGGGCCCGTCAGGACGCGGGCGAGGTCCAGGGTGCTGAGGACCACCATCGCGACGCCCAGGGGCACGTGGAACGCCGGCAGGTGGGCGATGCCCAGGACGACCTGGACCGAGGCGAGGACGAGGAGCCCGGAGGCGTACAGGATCGGCCGGGGGCTGCCGCCGCCCGGCCGCCAGGCGACCACCGCGGCCACCACGTACAGCATCGAGGCGCCGTACATCACGCGGGAGCCGACGTCGTGGAGGAGCGCGCCCTGGGAGGAGACGAGCAGGGCGCCGGCGGTGCTCGCCTGGAAGAACAGGGCCAGGGTCTGGAGGGCGACCGCGGCTCTGACGGTACGGGGGAAGCCGGTGCGGGGGGCGGCGGTCGCCGTGGTCCGTGCGGACATCTCTGGGTCCTTTCCGGTGCGGGGAGGGGCCGGCCGGAGGGGGCCGGCGGGGTCTCGGCGGTAGGGGGCTTGGCGGTGGGTGCCCTCGGGTGGGGCCCCGGGTGGGGCCCCACCCGGGGTCTCAGCGGAGGGTGAGGGAGGTCTCGGCCACGACGTGGGTGAGCTTCTCGGGGTTGCGCACGTAGTAGAGGCCGCTGATCCGGCCGTCCTCGACGCGCATCGCCATCACGCCGTCCAGCTCGCCGTCGACGAGCACGGCGAGCGCCGGGGCGCCGTTGACGACGGTGGGCTCGGTGGTGACCGTGACGTCGGCCTTGAGGGTGCCGCCGAGGTAGAAGCGGGTCACCTTGTCGGCGCCGACGACCGGGCGGAGCGCGGCCCGCTTGATCCCGCCGCCGTCGCTGACGAGGACGACGTCGGGGGCGAGCAGCTCCAGGAAGCCCTGCGGGTCGCGGGTCTCCAGCGCCTGCCGGAAGGAGTCCACGACCGCCCGCGCCTCACGGGCCGAGACCGTGGTGCGGGGCCGCCGGGCGTCGACGTGCCGGCGGGCGCGGTGGGCGATCTGGCGGACGGCGGCCGGGGTCTTGTCGACGGCCGCCGCGATCTCGTCGTACCCCACCTCGAAGACCTCGCGGAGCACGAAGACGGCCCGCTCGGTCGGCGTGAGGGTCTCCAGGACCAGCATCATCGCCATCGAGACGCTCTCCGCCAGCTCGACGTCCTCGGCCACGTCCGGCGTGGTGAGCAGGGGCTCGGGCAGCCACTGCCCGACGTACGCCTCCCGGCGCCGCCGCACGGTGCGCAGCCGGTTGAGGGCCTGGCGGGTGGTGACGCGGACGAGGTACGCCCGCTGGTCGCGGACCTGCGCCAGGTCGACGCCGGTCCAGCGCAGCCAGGTCTCCTGGAGGACGTCCTCGGCGTCGGCGGCCGAGCCGAGCATCTCGTACGCCACGGTGAAGAGCAGGTTCCGGTGGGCGACGAAGGTCTCGGTCGCCGGGTCCGTGGTGTGCTCGCTGGTCATGTTTCCGTCTCCCCGTTCTCGGCCCTGCCGGTCAGGCCGCGTGCTCGGGGACGTCCGCCGTGCGGACCGCACGCTCCCGCAGCCGCTGCGGCCGGTGCCTGCCGTCCTTGGGCCACGAGTGCGCACCGGGCTTGCGTGCCTCTTCGGTCAGGTGCTTGACGCTGAGCGCGCAGGCGAGCTCCTTGAGCTTCGCCCCCGCACGCCCGCCGACGTAGATTCTCATCGCCCGGTCGTCCTTGTGTGCGATCTGGAAGATCGCCGTTCGACGGCCGAAGCTGAGGCACATCGCGTTGAAGGCCATGTCCACCGGCGCGGGGCGGCGGCCGTCGATCCGGGCCAGCACCGTGTCGGCGGCGTGCGCGCCCAGGCAGCCGGCCACGTAGGCGCTCATCCGGAACGGCAGGTCCGAGGGGGCCGCGCAGTCCCCGGCCGCGACGATCCGCTCGTCGTCGACGCTGCTCAGCGTCTCGTCGGTGAGCAGGCGCCCGGCGGCGTCGGTGCTCAGCCCGCTGCGCGCGGCCAGGTCCGGGACGCCGAAGCCGGCGGTCCAGACGGCGAGCCCGCCGTCCACCACCCGGCCGTCGGCGAGCCGGACCGCCTCCGCCGTCACCTCGGTCACCTTCGTACCGGGGCCGTCGAGCACCGTGACCCCGAGGGCGGCGAACCGCCGGGCGGCCGAGCGCCGCGCCCTGGGGTGCAGATAGGGGCCGAGGACCCCGCCGCAGACCAGCGTCACCGGGCGGCCGCCCTCGGCGATCTCGGCGGCCGTCTCGATGCCGGTCGGGCCGCCGCCGACGACGGTGACCGGGACCCCGGCGGGCAGCGCGGCGAGGGCGGCGCGCAGCCGCTCGGCCGACTCCAGCTCGGCGACCTGGTGGGCGTGGTCGGCGACGCCGGGGACCTCCGGCCGGGCTCCGGTGGAGCCGACGGCGTAGACGAGGTGGTCGTAGCCGACCGTGGCACCCGACTCCAGGGCCACCACGCGCGCGTGGGCGTCGATCCGGGCCACGGAGTCGACGACGAGCCGGACGCGCTCCGCCAGGACCTCGTCGTACCGGACGACCGCGGGGTGGCTGCCGCCGACCAGCTGGTGGAGGCGGAGGCGGGGGACGAAGGACGGACGGGGGTTGATCACCGTCACGGTCACGTCCTCGCGTCCGCTGAGCCGGTTGGCCGCCATGACGCCGGCGTACCCGCCGCCGATCACGACCACTTCGGTGGTGCCGCCCATGGTGTCTCCCTCGTTTCCGGACCGGCCCCCTTCAGGGGGTCGACCTCAGGACACCGGGTGGGCGACGGTTGTGACGTCATGTGACGCAGGTCACTTGATCATGTGGGGAATGCGGGGCAGGCGGGAGGTGTGTGATCGACCGTCAGATGGTTGTTGAGTTCAGAATCACGAGCTTTGAACCTTGTGAGTGACCTATGGGGTTCATAAGGTCGGCTCCGCGCTGATGCCATCCCACTCCGAGGTGGCTCGAAGGCGATGTCTAGGTGAGGGCTACCCAAGTGTCGAATCTGGTGCGGTCCGCACCGTCCCCGGACCGAACCGCGGAAACGGAATCGCGGATTCCGTCGAGCGCTCCACGCAAGCGAGGGCGCCTCTACGTCCTCGACGGCCTCCGTCTCGGCGCCGCGCTCATGGTGGTCGCCTACCACTACACGGCGCTGGGCGCGCAGGCGTGGGACCGTCCCGCATGGACGGTCTTCCCGGAGGTCTCCCGCTTCACCTCGTACGGCTATCTCGGCGTCCAGCTGTTCTTCGTGATCAGCGGTTTCGTCATATGCATGAGCGCCTGGGGCCGGCCGCTGAAGGCGTTCTTCGTCTCCCGCGTCGTACGGCTCTACCCGGCCTACTGGTTCGCGGTCATCGCGACGACGATCACCCTCGCCGTGGTCCCGGGCGAGCGGGTGAGCCGCGCGTGGCACGAGGTCCTCGTCAACCTGACGATGCTCCAGGAGCCGCTCGGGGTCCAGCCCGTCGACGCGGTCTACTGGACGCTCTTCGCGGAGCTCCGCTTCTACCTGCTCTTCGCCGTCCTCGTCTGGTTCGGCCTGACGTACCAGCGGGTGGTCCTCTTCTGCTGCGTCTGGGGGGTCGCCACGATCTTCGCGACCAAGGCCGAGCCCGGTCCGCTGCGGACGCTGGTCATGCCCGAGTACAGCTGGTTCTTCATCGCCGGAATGGCGTTCTACCTGATGTACCGGTTCCGCCCGAACCTGCTTCTCTTCGGCATCGTCGGCGTCAGCTTCTGCGCCTCGCTCGTGCCCTCCGTCGAGAAGTTCAGGCACATTCCCCACGTCAGCGAGCAGGCCTACTGGCCCGTGATCGCCGTCATCACCGTCATCTTCGGGCTCATGGCGCTGATCGCGACCGGGAAGCTGTCCGGCGTCCAGTGGCGGTGGCTGCCGGTCGCGGGGGCGCTCACCTACCCCCTCTACCTCCTGCACGAGTTCATCGGCTGGGAGGTCTTCGGCCACTTCTCGCCCCGGGGCGTCCACCCGTGGGTCCTCGTCGGCGCGACGACGGCCGGGATGCTGGTGCTGTCGTACCTCGTCCACCGGCTGGTCGAGAACCCGCTCAGCCGGTACCTCAAGCGCCGGCTCGCCTAGGCCGTCTCTTCCGGATCACGCCGCGAGCCCGGCGTGATCCGAAAGGAACGGTCCAGGAGGGCCACCGTCCGGCCGCCGACAAGGCGGCCATTGATCCGGACGGGTGGTGTTCATCGGAAGAACTGCGCGGGCGCGGCGTCGCTCCGCCGGATCCGGGTGCGCATACAGATCATGAGAAAGGTATGTAAAGCGCGCAACCCGAAATGAACCATCCGAGAACGCCGCACACGCGAAAGTGAGGGGCCATGGCCACCGCCAAGGTCAAGCAGTTCTGGACCGCCTTCATCTCCGTCCTCTTCGCCCTGCTCGCCTCCGTCGGCCTGGCGGCCCCCGCCGCCGCCCACGGCCAGGCCCCCGTGACCCAGCCCGAGGAGCCGGCCGCCCCCGCCACCGTCGCCGCGGAGCGCACCGCGACCGTCGTGGCGCCGAGGAGGGCGGAGTCCTGGGCGCCCGCCCGCCGCGGTTCGCTGCCGCCCACCATCAAGCAGCGCATCGGCGCCGAGGCGCACGGCTCCGCTCCCGCCGCCCGCACGCTCCGCGCCGACGCCCCGCTGCTCGCGAGCGACCCGGCCGCGCTGACGCGGCTGGCGCTCGCGACGGCCGCCTAGGGTGCGGGGAGAGCGCGACTCCACCCTCTCCGCGCCCCGGCACGGACCCGAACGGAACCGAGGGAACGGTTCCGGACGGAACGAACGGAACGAAGGGAACGGTCCCAGGTCAGCGGCGCTCGTCGGGCTCCGTGGACTCGGCCTCCGGTTCCACCTCGATCCCGGTCTCGGTCCCGGCCCCGGTCCCGGTCCCGGTCTCGGCCTCCACCACGCTCCCGGAATCCGCGACCACCCGCGTACCGGCCTCCGACTCCACGCCCGAGAGCCCGTCCGAAGCGGACGGCGAACCCGAGCCCTCGTCCACCTCCGTGGGCGCCGGCGGCTCGACCAGCCAGTCGGGATTGGCCTGCCTGTCCCACCACTTCCAGGCGGCGAACGCGCCGCCGAGCAGCAGGCCCAGTACGGCGAGCCCCTTGACGAGACGCCCGGCCCTGGCCCGGCGCTCCTGCTTCCTCACGATCTTCCGGACGTCGTCCGGCGTCACCTGACCGCGCAGCGCGGCCCAGGCGGCAGTGGAACGCGACCCGGCCTCCTCAAGGACGGGACCGGTCGCTGAGACCGCGTGCTCGACACGCGGAACGGTGTAGTCGGCCACCTGATGGGCGACCGAGCGGGTCCGAGCCGCGGCGCGATGCGCGGCGTCGTCGACCCGCGGCGGCACGTGCGGCGCCACGTACGCGGCGTACTGCACACGCGCCTGCGCGCGTGCCTGCCGAGCGGCGCTCGACACCTTGGGTGCGAGCCGCACCCGCGCCTCGTGCGCATAGTGCGCGGCCTGGTCCTTGGCCGTGCCGGCGTACGGCGCCACCACGTCCGCGGCGTGCAGGACGCTTTCCTTCGCCGAATCCGTAGCGGCGCGCACGCTGTCCATGCGAGTCACGGGTTCCTCCTCCTCGATGGCGAGCGATGTCGGTTTTTCACCTTTCCATCCTTTTCGGCATCATGCCTGCCGGAACGAAGTCCGGCATGCGGGGCGGGCATCCGGGGCATGCGGGGGATGCGGGCATGCCGTTTCCGGGTGGATCCCGGGTGGATCCGGGGTCGTCCCGGGGCGGCTCCGGGGTGGTTCCGGGCCGTTCGAGGCCGCTCCGGCATGCGAGGATCGACTCGCCAGAGCCGCGGACGCGTGAGGCGATCCGTTCCGCGGCGTGACGCACGACCAGGGAGGGAAGGCGGACCGTGGCCATGCCGTACGCGATCCTCAAGACCAGCGCGGGCGACATCGAGGTGCGCCTGCTGCCGTTCCACGCGCCGAAGACGGTGCGGAACTTCACCGAGCTCGCCTCGGGCGGGCGCGAGTGGACCCATCCGGGCACCGGCCGGGTCTCCACCGATCCCCTCTACGACGGCACCGTCTTCCACCGGGTCATCGGCGACTTCATGATCCAGGGCGGCGATCCGCTGGGCACCGGCACGGGCGGCCCCGGATACGAGTTCGCCGACGAGTTCCACCCCGAGCTGTGGTTCGACCGGCCGTACCTGCTGGCGATGGCCAACGCCGGGCCGGGCACCAACGGCTCCCAGTTCTTCATCACGGTCGGCCCCGCGACCTGGCTGAACCGCAAGCACACCATCTTCGGCGAGGTCGTGGACGCGAAGAGCCGGGCCGTCGTGGACGCCATCGCGAAGGTCCCCACCGACGCGCAGACCCAGCGGCCGCTGACGGACGTCGTGGTCGAGTCCGTGGTGATCGAGCAGCGCTGACCGGGAAGGACGGGACCCCGCCCATGGACGCGCAGTCCGGACCGCCGCACTGCTACCGCCATCCCGGCACCGAGACGGGCATCCGCTGCACCCGCTGCGAGAAGCCCATCTGCCCGGAGTGCATGATCTCCGCCTCCGTCGGCTTCCAGTGCCCCGACTGCGTCCGCAGCGGCTCGGGCACCGGGCACGCGGCCGACGCCAACCAGGCCAGGACGCTCGCGGGCGGCCGGGTCAGGACCGACGACCGGCTGGTCACCAAGATCCTCATCGGGATCTGCGTGCTGGTCTACGGTCTGGTGCTGATCCTCGGCGACCGGTTCGTCGACGAGCTCGTGCTGATCGGGTACGCGTACAACCCGCTGCTCGGCGAGGTCGTCGGGGTCGCGGACGGAGAGTGGTACCGGCTGCTCACCGCCACGGTCCTGCACCAGGAACCCTGGCACATCCTCTTCAACCTGCTGGGCCTGTGGGTGATCGGCGGGATCGTCGAGCCCGAGCTGGGGCGGTCGCGGTACGCGCTGCTCTGCCTGCTCTCCGGTCTCTCCGGCTCGGTCCTCGCCTATGTGGTCGCCGCCCCCAACCAGCCCTCGCTGGGCGCTTCGGGGATCGTCTACGGCCTCATCGGCGCCTGGGTGGTGCTGGCCCGCCGGCGCCGGCACGACATGCGGCCGGTGATCCTCTTCGTGGCCCTGTCCCTGTTGATGACGTTCACCCGTCCGGGGATCTCCTGGGAGGCGCATGTCGGTGGTCTCGTGGCCGGCGTGCTGGTGACGTACGCGCTCGTGCAGGCCCCCCGGAGCCGTCGGGAGCTGATCCAGTACGGCGCCTGTGGACTGCTGCTGCTGGTCGACGCGGGGGTCGCGGTGGCCCGGACGATGGCGCTCACCTGAGCACAGAAGGCTGTGGATGAGCTGGGGAAACGAGCTTTCCCCAGAGTTATCCACAGTGCGTGGCGAGTTCTCCCCACTGAGGTGGGCATGACCGAGCCCCCTACCTCTGAGCTGGGATTTCTCCCGAGAGGTAGGGGGCTCCGGCCTGCTCTGAGGCGATCCTCGCAGTATGACCGGCGTCAACCCGGTGCGAGTTATCCACAGATCTTCGTAAGTTATCCAGTGCTGTGCACAACGCTGTGGATAAACTCTGGGGTGAGCTTGACGGCGGATGGGCAGACCCGCTAGGCGCCGCTAAGACGCTCACTTCCATTGCGTGGAGACACCGAAGCCGGCGGCGATGAAGCCGAAGCCGACCACGATGTTCCAGTTCCGGATCGACTCGACCGGAAGTGAACCGTCGGTGACGTAGAAGACCACGATCCACACCAGACCGATGGCGAACAGGGCCAGCATCACCGGGGCGACCCAGCTGCGGTTCGTCAGCTTGATGTTGGCGGCCTGCTTCGCCGGCGGGGGCGTGTAGTCGGCCTTCTTGCGGATCCGTGACTTCGGCACGAGGGACTCTCCTGTCGATGCGCTGCGTGACCGCGCAGGGAACTGTGGCTGTCGCCGGGATGTGACGTAGCAGGTCGACTGCGCCCCCCGGGCGTCCGTTAGCGTAGTGGTTCCGCGGCGCAGAAGGGGATCAGGGTACGTTGAGCAATTCCGCCGACACTCCGGGCGAACCCCCCGCCGGACCGGGCAAGGCCATCCGTTGGCGCCCCGTCCGGCTCCTCACCCTTGCCGTCTTCGCCCTCGCCGGACTGCTCTTCGTCACCAGCTTCAACACCGCCAAGGGCACCAACATCCGCACGGACGCCTCCCTGCTGAGGCTCTCCGACCTCATCGAGGAACGCAGCCACAAGAACGCCGGCCTCGACGAGTCCACCGCCGTCCTGCGCGACGAGGTCGACTCCCTCGCCGCCCGCGACGACGGCTCGACGGCCGCCGAGGACCGCCGGCTCAAGGCCCTGGAGACCGCCGCGGGCACCTCCGAGATCTCCGGCCCCGGCCTCACCGTCACGCTCGACGACGCCCCGCCCGGCGCCCAGGCCGCCCCCGGCTACCCCGAACCGCAGGCCAACGACCTGGTCATCCACCAGCAGGACCTCCAGGCCGTCGTCAACGCCCTGTGGGAGGGCGGCGCCGAAGGGATCCGCGTCATGGACCAGCGGCTGATCTCCACCAGCGCCGTCCGCTGCGTCGGCAACACCCTGATCCTCCAGGGCCGGGTCTACTCGCCCCCGTACAAGATCACCGCCGTCGGCGACCGGGGGAAGCTCGACAAGGCCCTCGCCGACTCCCCCGCGCTCCAGAACTACCAGCTGTACGTGAAGGCCTACGGGCTCGGCTGGAAGGTCGACGACCACAAGGGCGTGACCCTGCCCGGCTACGCCGGCGCGGTCGACCTCCACCACGCCAGGCCCGCCGCCTGAGACCGCTCGTCCACAGGCTTCGGACAGCTTCCCCCCGACGGAGCCCTCGCCCCGTACTCTGGTGCCCGTAACGAACGGAAGGGGCCTCGGACGTCATGTACGGATGGATCTGGCGGCATCTGCCGGGCAACGCCTGGGTGAAGGCGCTGATCTCGGTCGTGCTGGTCCTCGCGGTCGTCTACGCCCTCTTCCAGTACGTGTTCCCCTGGGCGGAGCCTCTGCTTCCGTTCAACGATGTGACGGTGGACGGCCAGTGAGCGCGCGAATTCTCGTCGTCGACAACTACGACAGCTTCGTCTTCAACCTCGTGCAGTACCTCTACCAGCTCGGCGCCGAGTGCGAGGTGCTCCGCAACGACGAGGTGGAGCTGAGCCACGCCCAGGACGGCTTCGACGGCGTGCTGCTGTCGCCCGGCCCCGGCGCCCCCGAGCAGGCCGGCGTCTGCATCGACATGGTGCGGCACTGCGCCGCCACCGGCGTCCCGGTCTTCGGCGTCTGCCTCGGCATGCAGTCGATGGCCGTGGCCTACGGCGGGGTCGTCGACCGCGCCCCCGAGCTGCTGCACGGCAAGACCTCGCCCGTGATCCACGAGGGCAAGGGCGTCTTCGCCGGCCTCCCCTCGCCGTTCACGGCCACCCGCTACCACTCGCTCGCCGCCGAGCCGGCCGTCCTGCCCGCCGAACTCGAAGTGACCGCGCGGACCGAGGACGGCATCATCATGGGCCTCCGCCACCGCGAACTGCCGGTCGAGGGCGTCCAGTTCCACCCCGAGTCGGTGCTCACCGAGCACGGCCACCTGATGCTCGCCAACTGGCTGGTGCAGTGCGGAGACGAAGGAGCGGTCGGCCGGTCGGCGGGGCTCGCGCCGGTGGTGGGCAAGGCCGTCGCGTGACCACGGGCTCGCCGTGGTTCCGGGACCCCGAGCGGCCCGGCTCCGAGCCGATACCCGAGGAGCGCGGTCACCAGCCGTACGAGCAGCAGAGCCCGTACGGCTACGAGCAGCAGGGCCCGTACCCGTATCCGTACCCGACCGAGCCGTCCTACGGGGACGCGTACGGAGCGGGGTACGGGGACGCGTACGGCGACCAGACCCCGTACCCCTACGAGACGCCCCCGGCCTACGAGACCGCGCCTCCCGGCTACGAGACCGCGCCTCCGGCCTACGAGACGACGCCCCCGGCCTACGAGACGCCTTCCGCCCCCGAGCCCCCGCGGGAAGCCGTCCACGAGCCCATACGCGAGCCGTACGGGGCCGACGGGACCCGGGAGCTCCCCCAGGTCACCGAAGAGGCCACGAGGCCCGTGGAGCCCCTTCCCGGGCCCGGGCGGGCCGAGCGGCGGCGGGCCGCCGCCAAGCAGGGCCGAGGCAAGGGCCGGCCGGCGGCCGGACCGGCGGCCGGGGCCGCCGCCGAGCGCCCCCTCTCGCGGGTCGAGGCCCGCCGCGCCGCCAGGGAGGCGAAGGCCGCCAAGGACAGCGTCGGCGTCGTCGTCGGCGAGCTGTTCATCACCCTCGGCGTGGTCATGCTCCTCTTCGTTGCCTACCAGCTGTGGTGGACCAACGTCCTCGCCGGCCAGGAGACCGACCAGGCCAAGGAGCGCATCGAGGACACCTGGGCCAAGGGCGAGAGCAAGCCGGACGTCTTCGCTCCCGGCGAGGGCTTCGCCATCATGTACATCCCCAAGCTGGACGTCGTCGTCCCCGTCGCCGAGGGCATCAGCAAGCCCAAGGTCCTCGACAAGGGCATGGTCGGCCACTACGGCGAGGGCAAGCTCAAGACCGCCATGCCCGCCGACAAGCAGGGCAACTTCGCCGTCGCCGGCCACCGCAACACCCACGGCGAGCCGTTCCGCTACATCAACCGCCTCAAGCCCGGCGACCCCATCGTGGTCGAGACCCAGGACGCCTACTACACGTACGAGATGGCGAGCATCCTCCCGCAGACCGCGCCCTCGAACATCTCCGTCATCGACCCGGTCCCCAAGGGATCCGGCTTCACCGGCCCCGGCCGCTACATCACCCTCACCACCTGCACGCCCGAGTTCACCAGCACCTACCGCATGATCGTCTGGGGAAAGCTGGTCGAGGAACGCCCGCGCAGCAAGGGAAAGCCGAACGCGCTCGTAGGCTGAGACCCCACACCTCCAGAAGGGACGAGGGCCGACCCAGTGTCACGTGCGCGCAACCGGATCGCCGGGCTCATCAGCGTCTTCGGTGAACTCCTCATCACAGCCGGCCTCGTGCTCGGGCTCTTCGTCGTCTACTCGCTGTGGTGGACGAACGTCCTCGCCGACCGCGCCGCGGACAAGGAGGGCGCGCAGGTCCGCGGCGAGTGGGCCGACCCGGGCCCCGGCGCCCTCGACACCAAGGGAGGCCTCGGCTTCCTCCACGTCCCCGCCTTCGGCGGGGAGGAGATCCTGGTGAAGCGGGGCACCGACAGCACCGTCCTCAACAACGGCGTCGCCGGCTACTACACCGACCCGATCACGTCGGCCCTCCCCCAGGACGAGCGGGGCAACTTCACGCTCGCCGCCCACCGGGACGGCCACGGCGCCAAGTTCCACAACATCCACAAGCTGAGGAACGGCGACCCGATCGTCTTCGAGTCCAAGGACACCTGGTACGTCTACAAGGTGTACAAGACCCTCCCCGAGACCACGAAGTACAACGTGGACGTCCTCCAGCCCGTCCCCGGGGAGTCCGGCAAGACCGAGCCCGGCCGGTACATCACCCTCACCACCTGCACCCCGATGTACACCTCCGACTACCGCTACATCGTCTGGGGCGAACTGGCCCGCACGGAGAAGGTCGACGCGGACCGCACCCCGCCGGCCGAACTCCGCTGAAGGGGAGAACGCCGGAACGGGGAGAGCGCCGAAAGGGGGGAGCCCCGGAGACCTTCGAAGGTCTCCGGGGC
>NZ_JBHTST010000191.1:0-12519 GCF_042794995.1 Streptomyces sp. NPDC056503 | reverse complement strand
CCGCGAGGGGGTGCGGCCACCGGCGGAGCCTCGCGGGATCAGTGCGCGGCCGAGTCCCAGTCCGGGCCGACGCCGACGGAGACGTCGAGCGGGGCGCGCAGGTCGGCGGCGGCGGACATCTGCTCGCGCACGAGGGCCTCGACCCGCTCGCGCTCGCCGGGGGCGATCTCCAGGACGATTTCGTCGTGGACCTGGAGGAGCATCCGGGAGGCGAGGCCGGCCTGGTCGAGGGCCTGGTCGACCTTGAGCATGGCGACCTTGACGATGTCGGCGGCCGTCCCCTGGATGGGGGCGTTGAGCGCCATCCGCTCGGCGGCCTCGCGGCGCTGGCGGTTGTCGCTGTTGAGGTCCGGGAGGTAGCGGCGGCGGCCGAGCATGGTCTCGGTGTAGCCGGTGGCGCGGGCCTCGTCGACGACCCGGCGCAGGTAGTCCCGCACCCCGCCGAAGCGCTCGAAGTAGGTGTCCATCAGGCCGCGGGCCTCGCCCGGGTCGATGTTCAGCTGCTGGGAGAGGCCGAAGGCGGAGAGCCCGTAGGCGAGGCCGTACGACATGGCCTTGATCTTGCGGCGCATCTCGGCGTCGACGGCGGAGCGCTCGACGCCGAAGACCTGGGAGGCGACGGTGGTGTGCAGGTCCTCGCCGGAGGTGAAGGCCTCGATGAGGCCCTCGTCCTCGGAGAGGTGGGCCATGACGCGCAGCTCGATCTGGCTGTAGTCGGCGGTCATGAGGGACTCGAAGCCCTCGCCGACGACGAAGCCGTGCCGGATGGCGCGGCCCTCGTCCGTCCGCACCGGCACGTTCTGCAGGTTGGGGTCGGTGGAGGAGAGGCGGCCGGTGGCGGCGACGGTCTGGCTGAAGGTGGTGTGGATCCGGCCGTCGGCGGCGACGGTCTTGATCAGGCCCTCGACGGTGGAGCGGAGCCGGGCCTGCTCGCGGTGGCGGAGCATGATCACCGGCAGCTCGTGCTCGGTCTGGCCGGCCAGCCAGGCGAGCGCGTCGGCGTCGGTGGTGTAGCCGGTCTTGGTCTTCTTGGTCTTCGGGAGGTTCAGCTCGCCGAAGAAGACCTCCTGGAGCTGCTTGGGCGAGCCGAGGTTGAACTCGTGGCCGACGGAGGCGTGGGCCTCCTTGACGGCCTGCTGCACGGCCCCGGCGAACTGCTGCTCCATCGCCTCCAGGTGGTCGCGGTCGGCGGCGATGCCGTGCCGCTCCAGGCGGGCGAGGAGGACGGAGGTCGGCAGCTCCACGTCGTACAGCAGTCCGCGGGCGCCGACCTCGTCGAGCCGGGACTCGAAGGCGGCCCCCAGGTCGAGGACGGCACGGGCCTGGGTCATCAGGGCCTCGGCCTCGGCGTGGTCCTCGGCGCCGAAGGCGAGCTGGCCCTCGGTGGCGGCGGCGGGGGCCAGCTCGCGGCCGAGGTACTCCAGGGAGAGGGCGTCCAGGGCGAAGGAGCGGCGGCCGGGCTTGACCAGGTAGGCGGCGAGCGCGGTGTCCATGGTGACGCCGGCGACGCTCCAGCCGTGCTCGGGGAAGACCCGCATCGCGCCCTTGGCGTTGTGCAGGATCTTGGGGCGCTCCGGGTCGGCGATCCAGCCGGCCCAGGCCCGCTCGTCGGCCTCGTCCAGCTCGCTGGGGTCGAACCAGGCGGCCTCGCCGCCGGCGCCGGCCAGGGCGATCTCGGAGACGCCGCCGGTGCCCAGGCCCCAGCTGTCGACGGTGGCGACGCCGAGGGGCCCGGTGCCGTGCTCGGCCAGCCAGGGGGCGAGCTCGCCGGAGCCGAGGACGGTGAAGTCGAGCTCGACGCCGGGGGCGGGGGCGGGCTCGGCCTCCTCGGCGGTACCGGGGTCGACGGCGAGGAGCCGCTCGCGCAGCGAGGGGTTGCGGATCTCCAGGGTGTCGAGGAGCAGGGCGACGGCCTTGCGGTCGTACGGCTCGCGGGCGAGGTCGGCGACGGTCTTCGGCAGCTCGACGTCCCGGACCATCTCGGTGAGGACGCGGTTGAGCTTGACGGAGTCCAGGTGGTCCCGGAAGTTCTGCCCGGCCTTGCCCTTGACCTCGTCGGCGCGCTCGACCAGCTCGGCGAAGGAGCCGAACTGGTTGATCCACTTGGCGGCGGTCTTCTCGCCGACGCCGGGGATGCCGGGGAGGTTGTCGGACGGGTCGCCGCGCAGGGCGGCGAAGTCGGGGTACTGGTTGGGGGTGAGGCCGTACTTCTCCTGGACCTTCTCCGGGGTGAAGCGGGTCAGCTCGGAGACGCCCTTGGTCGGGTAGAGCACGGTGGTGTGCTCGGTGACCAGCTGGAAGGAGTCCCGGTCGCCGGTGACGATGAGGACCTCGAAGCCCGCGGCCTCGGCCTGGGTGGCGAGGGTGGCGATGATGTCGTCGGCCTCGAAGCCGTCGACCGCGAACCGCGGCGCGTGCATGGCGTCGAGGAGCTCGCCGATCAGCTCGACCTGGCCCTTGAACTCGTCGGGGGTCTTGGAGCGGTTCGCCTTGTACTCGGGGAACTCCTGCGAGCGCCAGGTCTTGCGGGACACGTCGAAGGCGACGGCGAAGTGCGTGGGCGCCTCGTCGCGCAGGGTGTTCGCCAGCATCGACGCGAATCCGTAGATCGCGTTCGTCGGCTGCCCGGTCACGGTGGTGAAGTTCTCCACGGGCAGTGCGAAGAACGCCCGGTACGCGAGCGAGTGCCCGTCCATGAGGAGCAGGCGGGGGCGGGTGTCTGCGGGGGTCTTCGATGCTGTCTCGGCCACGGGACGATCCTGCCACGGCCCACCGACAATCCCCTCCACACCGGTCGGGTGCCGGGTCTGTCGGTACCGCGTGACAGGATCGGAGACGTACGCCGCAGGATTACCGCTCATACGCCGCAGGATTACCGCTCAAGGGAGAGCGCGATGGTCAGCAAGCCGCCGGCCGGTGACCCGGTCCAGGACGCACCCCAGGTCACGCCGCCGCAGCACGCCGCCGCCGGTCTGCCCGCCATCGGGCACACCCTGCGGATCGCCCAGGAGCAGATGGGTGCCGTGCGCACCGCGCGGACGCTGCTCAAGGTCAACCAGAAGGACGGCTTCGACTGTCCCGGCTGCGCCTGGCCCGAGGGCGACAAGCGGCACCTGGCGGAGTTCTGCGAGAACGGCGCGAAGGCGGTCGCCGAGGAGGCGACGCTGCGGCGGGTGACGCCGGAGTTCTTCGCCGCGCACCCGGTGGCGGAGCTGGCGGAGAAGAGCGGCTACTGGCTGGGGCAGCAGGGGCGGATCACCCGGCCCGTGTACCTGCCGGAGGGCGCCGACCGCTACGAGCCGGTGAGCTGGGAGCGGGCCTTCGCGATCCTCGCGGAGGAGCTGAAGGCGCTCTCCTCCCCCGACGAGGCGCTCTTCTACACCTCGGGCCGGACCAGCAACGAGGCCGCCTTCCTGCTCCAGCTCTTCGCCCGCGAGTTCGGCACCAACAACCTGCCGGACTGCTCGAACATGTGCCACGAGTCCTCGGGGTCGGCGCTGACCGAGACGATCGGCATCGGCAAGGGCAGCGTCTCCCTGGAGGACCTGCACCGGGCGGACCTGATCATCGTGGCCGGGCAGAACCCGGGCACCAACCACCCGCGGATGCTGTCGGCGCTGGAGAAGGCGAAGGCGGCCGGGGCGCGGATCATCTCGGTGAACCCGCTGCCGGAGGCCGGCCTGGAGCGGTTCAAGAACCCGCAGACGCCGCGGGGCATGCTGCGCGGGGCGGCGCTCACCGACCTCTTCCTCCAGATCCGGATCGGCGGCGACCAGGCCCTCTTCCGGCTGCTGAACAAGCTGGTCCTCGACACCCCGGGGGCGGTCGACGAGGAGTTCGTACGGGAGCACACCCACGGCTTCGAGGAGTTCGCGGCGGCGGCCGGGGAGGCCGACTGGGCGGAGACCCTCGCGGCGACCGGGCTGTCCCGCGCGGAGATCGAGCGGGCCCTGGAGATGGTGCTGGCCTCGGAGCGGACGATCGTCTGCTGGGCGATGGGCCTGACCCAGCACAAGCACGCGGTGCCGACCATCCGCGAGGTGGTCAACCTGCTGCTGCTCCGGGGGAACATAGGACGGCCCGGCGCGGGCGTCTGCCCGGTGCGCGGGCATTCGAACGTGCAGGGCGACCGCACGATGGGCATCTTCGAGCGACCGGCGCCGGCCTTCCTGGACGCGCTGGACAAGGAGTTCGGGATCGTCTCGCCGCGCCACCACGGCTTCGACGTGGTGCGCTCGATCCAGGCGCTGCGGGACGGCGAGGCGAAGGTCTTCTTCGCGATGGGCGGGAACTTCGTCGGCGCGACCCCGGACACCGAGGTGACCGAGGCGGCGATGCGCAAGGCGCGGCTGACGGTGCACGTGTCGACGAAGCTGAACCGCTCGCACGCGGTGACGGGTACCCGCGCGCTGATCCTGCCGACGCTCGGCCGCACGGACAAGGACGTGCAGCGGAGCGGGCGCCAGTTCGTGACGGTCGAGGACTCGATGGGCCAGGTGCACGCCTCGCGCGGCAACCTGGCGCCGGCGAGCCCGCACCTGCTCTCCGAGCCGGCGATCGTGGCCCGGATGGCGCGGGCGGTGCTCGGCGAGGGGTCGGCCACGCCGTGGGAGGCCTTCGAGGCGGACTACGCGGCGGTGCGGGACCGGATCGCGCGCGTGGTGCCCGGCTTCGAGGACTTCAACGCGCGCCTGGCGGCGAGTCCGGGCGGCTTCGCGCTGCCGCACGCGCCGCGCGACGAGCGCCGCTTCCCGACGAAGACCGGCAAGGCGAACTTCACGGCGGCGCCGGTGGAGTACCCGAGGGTGCCGGAGGGTCGGCTGCTGCTCCAGACGCTCCGCTCGCACGACCAGTACAACACCACGATCTACGGCCTGGACGACCGCTACCGGGGGATCCGGGGCGGGCGCCGGGTGGTCCTGGTGCACCCCGAGGACGCGGCGGCGCTCGGTCTCGCCGACGGGGCGTACGCGGACCTGGTGAGCGAGTGGACGGACGGCAGCGAGCGGCGGGCGCCCGGTTTCCGGGTGGTGCACTACCCGACGGCCCGGGGTTGCGCGGCGGCGTACTACCCGGAGACGAACGTGCTGGTGCCGCTGGAGTCGACGGCGGACATCAGCAACACCCCCGCGAGCAAGTCCGTCGTCGTGCGTCTGGAAGAATCGCCGCAGCCGTCCGCCTAAGCGCTTGCTCAGTGAGCCGGGCGACGGAAGGATCGACCGTACGAAGACGAACGGAGCCGGGCATGGGTGAGCAGCAGCACGTGAAGTTCCCGCAGGAGGTCATCGACGAGTACGCCGCGCTCGGCGTGGACCTGCCGGCGCTGTTCTCGGCGGGGCACCTGGGGAACCGGATGGGCGTCCAGATCCTGGAGGCCTCGGCCGAGCGGGTCGTCGGCACCATGCCGGTGGAGGGCAACACCCAGCCGTACGGGCTGCTGCACGGCGGCGCCTCCGCGGTGCTCGCGGAGACCCTGGGCTCGGTGGGCTCGATGCTGCACGGCGGCTCGTCGAAGATCGCCGTGGGCGTGGACCTGAACTGCACCCATCACCGCGGCGCCCGCAGCGGCCTGGTGACCGGCGTGGCGACCCCGGTGCACCGCGGGCGGTCGACCGCCACGTACGAGATCGTCATCAGCGACGAGGAGGGGCGCCGGGTCTGCTCGGCCCGCCTGACCTGCATGCTGCGGGAGATCGACCCGAAGGACGCCGGCAACCTGCCGGCCCCGGGGAAGCCCAACGGCGCCTGAGCCGGGGCCGGTCGGCCGGACTCGCCGAAGGGGGCGGTGCGCGGAGGCGCGCCGCCCCCTTCGGCGTACCCGCGGGAACTCCGGTCGCGCCACCCCCACGCGCCCGTCCCGCCCATGGTCACCGTCTGCGCCCCAACTCCCGCATAGGGATGACGCTTTCACGCCACCCACCCCCAACTCCCGGGCCTCGGAGGTACGTTCGAGAGCGACGAGTTCCAGCCGAACGGAGGGCTACCGACCGACCTTTCGGCAGGCAGTTTTCGTCACACTGGGTAATCGTCGACGGGAGGCGCCGGCGGGGCGCCGAGGCTTGACATCCGTCCGCTCAGATCGGGCGCCCTGTCCGATATCCGGAGAGCCACCAAAGATCCACGTCAGCACCAAGATTCACTCAAGCCCCTTAGCGGAACTGCACGTTCTCACGATGTGAACACCGTGTTACAGGCCGCTATGCCCCGATTTACCCGGACCTCTCAGCCTCGCTCCACCCGTCGGCATAACAAGACAGTCACATCCTTCCCTCGCCGCTCCCCGACCCTCCCCACCTGCGCTTAGAGTCACCGCCAGTTACCGCGCCGCTGGGCGCGACCTACTGCACGGCCTCGTACCGCCACTCAGTACGGCCCGGCATTCACTTACGGCACCTCTTGCTCCGCAGCTCCACGGCACCGCCTCGGCAGAGGGGGCCGCGCCTGGGAAAGGACCCTTCGTGCGAAACCGTTCGTTGCTCATACTCACCACCGCGGTCACCGCGGGAGCACTCACTCTCACCGCCTGCGGTTCGCGCGACGACAAGGGCGGCGACAGCTCGGGCGAGGGCGGCGGCGTCACCGTCACCATCGGCCTGGACGCCCCGCTCACCGGTGAGCTCTCGGCCCTCGGTCTCGGCATCAAGAACTCGGCGGACCTCGCGGTCAAGACGGCCAACAAGAAGGCGTACGTCAAGGGCGTCACCTTCAAGCTGGTCACCCTGGACGACCAGGCCCAGCCCTCCGCCGGCCAGCAGAACGCCACCAAGCTGGTCGCCGACAAGACCGTCCTCGGCGTGGTCGGCCCGCTGAACTCCGGCGTCGCCGAGTCGATGCAGAAGGTCTTCGACGACGCCAAGCTGGTGCAGGTCTCCCCGGCCAACACCAACCCGGCGCTGTCCCAGGGCCCGAACTGGGCCTCCGGCGAGAAGAAGCGCGGCTACAAGTCGTACTTCCGCACCGCCACCACGGACGCCATCCAGGGCCCCTTCGCCGCCCAGTACGTCTTCAAGGACGCCAAGAAGACCAAGGCGTTCATCATCGACGACAAGAAGACCTACGGCGCCGGCCTCGCGGGCACCTTCAAGGGCGAGTGGGAGAAGCTCGGCGGCAAGGTCGTCGGCACCCAGCACATCGACCCGGACACCAAGGACTTCTCCGCGGTCGCCACCCAGGTCAAGAACTCCGGCGCGGACGTCGTCTACTACGGTGGCGAGTACCCGGCCGCCGGCCCGCTGGCCAAGCAGATCAAGGAGGCCGGCGCCAAGGTCACCGTCGTCGGCGGTGACGCGCTCTTCAGCCCCGAGTACGTGAAGCTGGCGGGTGCCGCCGCGGCCGAGGGCGACATCGCCACCTCCGTCGGCGCCCCGATCGAGTCCCTCAACTCCGCCAAGGAGTTCCTGGCCAACTACAAGGCCGAGAACTACAAGGAGGCCTTCGAGGCCTACGGCGGCTACTCCTACGACTCGACCTGGTCGATCATCGAGGCCGTCAAGAAGGTCGTGGACGGCAACGGCGGCAAGCTCCCCGAGGACGCCCGCGCCAAGGTCGTCGACGCCCTCCAGGGTGTCTCCTTCGAGGGCGTGACCGGCTCGGTCGCCTTCGACGAGTTCGGTGACACCACCAACAAGCAGCTGACCGTCTACCAGGTCAAGGGCGGCGCCTTCGCGCCGGTCAAGTCCGGCACCTTCGGCGAGTGACCGAGGGCTTCGGCGGCTGATCCTCAGCTCCACCCCACTCAGCACCACCTTTCACCGCGCGGGGGGCCGCACACCACAGGCACCCCGCGCGGTGTCATATCCGTCGAAAGTCTCGGAGGACAATGCGGTGAACGAACTGCCGCAGCAGCTGGTCAACGGCCTGCTACTGGGATCCATGTACGGGCTGGTCGCCGTCGGCTACACGATGGTCTACGGCATCGTCCAGCTCATCAACTTCGCCCATGGCGAGATCTTCATGACCGGCGGCTTCGGGGCCCTGACGGTCTGGCTCATCCTGCCCGGCGGCACGAGCATGTGGATCGCCCTGCCCCTCATGATCATCGGTGCCGTGATCGTCGCGACGACGATAGCCGTCGGAGCGGAACGTTTCGCCTACCGACCGCTCCGCGGCGGCCCGCGTCTCGCCCCGCTCATCACGGCCATCGGCCTCTCGCTCGCCCTGCAGTACCTGGTCTGGATCTGGTACCCGGAGGCGAAGTCCGCGCGGACCTTCCCGCAGATCCCCGGCGGCCCGATCGAGCTCGGCCCGGTCACCATCCAGACCGGTGACGTCTTCCTGGTGATCGCCGCTCCGATCTGCATGGCCTTCCTCGCCTTCTTCGTCATGCGCACCCGCACCGGGCGCGGCATGCAGGCCACGGCGCAGGACCCGGACACCGCGAAGCTCATGGGCGTCAACACCGACCGCATCATCGTGATCGCGTTCGCCCTCGGCGCCATCTTCGCCGCCGTCGGTGCCGTCGCGTACGGCCTCAAGTACGGCGTCGTCGACTACAAGATGGGCTTCCTCCTCGGACTCAAGGCGTTCACCGCCGCCGTCCTCGGCGGCATCGGCAACATCTACGGCGCCATGATCGGCGGCCTCGTCCTCGGCGTCACCGAGACCATGGCGACCGCCTACGTCGACCAGATCCCCGGTATGGAGCAGCTCGGCGGCCAGTCCTGGGCCAACGTCTGGGCCTTCGTACTCCTCATCGTCGTCCTCCTCGCCAGGCCCCAGGGTCTGCTCGGCGAGCGCGTCGCGGACAGGGCGTGAGCACCATGACCACCATCTCCGAGAACCCCCAGGCACCCGCCGCCGAGGGGGCCGTGAAGACCGCCGACCGTGGTCTGATCCGCTTCCTCCCGGAGGGGATCGCCCGCGCCGTCGTCCTCGGCGGCTCCGTCCTCACCGTGGCGAGCTGTTTCCTCGCCTGGACTTGGGACCCCAGCTTCCCGGGCGACCTCACCGTCTACGGCTACCCGGCCGGCCTCCAGCTCCAGGTCCTGGTGCTCGGTGTCCTGACCGCCCTCTTCGCCCTCTCCTCGTACGGGGTCAAGGGCACGCGCTGGCTGACCCCGGCCGGCGCCGACGGCGCGGTCCGCCTCGCCGCGCTCGCCACCTTCGCCATCGCCCGGTTCACGGTCGACGCGATCAGCATCGAGCTCGGCGGCATGGTCAACCTGGAGCCCGGCGGTGTGATCGTCGAGGTCACCTCCCTGGTCACCCTGCTGGCCGCCCTGTCGCTGCCCTTCAAGCGCCCGGAGGTGCAGCCGGTCGACCCGGAGGACACCTTCCGGGACCAGCTCATGCAGCGCGGGCGCAACAAGTGGGCCGTCACCAAGGCCGCCTTCTCCGCCCCCCACCCGGTGAAGAAGCTCCGCCCGCTTCCGTCCGCCGTCGAGATCCTGATCATCGCGGTCATCCTCGGCCTGGCGCTCGGCATCTTCACCTACGGCATCGGCACCGAGTACGACGAGCTGTTCCTCGGCTTCCTGATCACGGCCGGCCTCGGCTTCGCCGCGATCGGCGCCTCGGGTCTCCTCAAGCACGCCTCGCAGCTCACCTCGAAGCACCAGAACCTGTCGATCGCGGGCGCGTTCATCGCCGCGGCGCTGTTCCCCTTCACCCAGACCGACGACCAGTACGCGACGCTCGGCGTCTACATCCTGATCTTCGCCACGGTCGCCCTGGGCCTGAACATCGTCGTCGGCCTCGCGGGTCTGCTCGACCTCGGTTACGTCGCCTTCCTCGGCGTCGGCGCCTACGCGGCGGCTCTCGTCTCGGGCGCCCCGACCTCGCCGTTCGGCGTGCACTTCCCCTTCTGGGCGGCGATCCTGGTCGGCGCCGCGGCCTCGGTGGTCTTCGGTGTCCTGATCGGCGCGCCGACCCTGCGGCTGCGCGGCGACTACCTCGCCATCGTGACGCTCGGCTTCGGTGAGATCTTCCGCATCACGGTGATGAACACCGACGGCACCTCGGGCCCGGACATCACCAACGGCTCCAACGGCATCGCGTCCATCCCGAACCTGGACTTCTTCGGGTTCGACTTCGGGCAGGCGCACACCATCGCCGGCTTCACCATCGGCCGTTTCGCCAACTACTTCTTCCTGATGCTGCTGATCACGGCGGTCGTCGTGCTGGTCTTCCGGCGCTCCGGCGACTCCCGCATCGGCCGCGCCTGGGTGGCGATCCGCGAGGACGAGACCGCCGCGCTCGCGATGGGCATCAACGGCTTCCGGGTGAAGCTGATCGCCTTCGCGCTCGGTGCCGGTCTGGCCGGTCTGGCCGGTACGGTGCAGGCCCACGTCACGTACACGGTGACCCCGGAGCAGTACCTCTTCGCCGGTCCCATCCCGCCCAACTCCGCCTTCCTGCTCGCGGCCGTCGTCCTCGGCGGCATGGGCACGATGAGCGGCCCCCTGGTCGGTGCCGCCCTGCTCTTCCTCATCCCGAACAAGCTCCAGTTCATGGGCGAGTACCAGCTCTTCGCCTTCGGCGTCGCGCTCGTGCTGATCATGCGCTTCCGTCCGGAGGGCATCGTCGCCGACAAGCGGCGTCAGCTGGAGTTCCACGAGCACGACGAGCAGCCGGCGCTTGACGCCACGCCCGCCAAGGCAGGTGCCTGAACCATGACGACGACCACCACCAAGGCCGACGCCACCGCGGAGCCGGCCGCCCGCGAGACCGTGCTGGACGCGCGCGGGGTCACCATGCGCTTCGGCGGTCTGACCGCCGTCCGCGATGTGAACCTCACCGTCAACAGCGGCGAGATCGTCGGTCTGATCGGCCCGAACGGCGCCGGCAAGACCACCTTCTTCAACTGCCTGACCGGTCTGTACGTGCCCACCGAGGGCGAGGTCCGCTACAAGGGCCAGGTCCTGCCGCCGAAGTCCTTCAAGGTCACCGCGGCCGGCATCGCCCGTACCTTCCAGAACATCCGTCTCTTCAACAACATGACGGTCCTGGAGAACGTGCTCGTCGGCCGGCACACCCGCACCAAGGAGGGCCTCTGGTCCGCCCTGCTGCGCGGGCCGGGCTTCAAGCGGGCCGAGGCGGCCTCCGAGAAGCGGGCGATGGAGCTCCTGGAGTTCGTCGGGCTCGCGGAGAAGGCGCAGCACCTCTCCAAGAACCTGCCGTACGGCGAGCAGCGCAAGCTGGAGATCGCCCGCGCGCTGGCGAGCGACCCGGGCCTGATCCTGCTGGACGAGCCGACCGCCGGCATGAACCCGCAGGAGACCCGGGCGGCCGAGGAACTCATCTTCGCCATCCGGGACATGGGCATCGCCGTGCTCGTCATCGAGCACGACATGCGCTTCATCTTCAACCTGTGCGACCGGGTCGCCGTGCTCGTGCAGGGCCAGAAGCTGATCGAGGGCGACAGCCAGACCGTCCAGAGCGACGAGCGGGTCATCGCCGCGTACCTCGGCGAGCCGATCGACGAGTCCCCGAAGGCCGAGGCTCCGAAGGCCGACGCCCCGGAGACCGACGCCTCGGAGACCGACGCCCCGGAGACCGACGCCCCGGCGGAGGAGACTCCGGCGGAGGAGGCCGACGAGGCTCCGGCGGACGGAGCCGACGAGGCCGAGGCCCCGGCGGACGAGGCCCCGGCGGACGACGACGCTCCGGCCGGGGAGACCCCGGCCGAGGACGACACCCCGGCGGACGCGGCGGACGCCGCGAAGGACGCCGCTCCGGGCAAGGAGAACGACGCATGACCGCACTGCTCGAAGTCGAGGACCTGCGCGTCGCCTACGGAAAGATCGAGGCCGTCAAGGGCATCTCCTTCTCCGTGGAGGCGGGCGAGGTCGTCACCCTCATCGGCACCAACGGCGCCGGGAAGACCACCACCCTGCGGACCCTCTCCGGGCTCCTCAAGCCGGTCGGCGGGCAGATCAAGTTCGAGGGCAAGTCCCTGCGCAAGATCCCCGCGCACAAGATCGTCTCGCTGGGCCTGGCCCACTCCCCCGAGGGCCGGCACATCTTCCCGCGCATGACCATCGAGGAGAACCTGCTCCTCGGCGCCTTCCTCCGGAAGGACGGCGCCGGCATCGCCAAGGACGTGCAGCGCGCCTACGACCTCTTCCCGATCCTGGGCGAGCGTCGCAAGCAGGCGGCCGGCACGCTCTCCGGCGGTGAGCAGCAGATGCTCGCCATGGGCCGGGCGCTGATGTCCCAGCCCAAGCTGCTCATGCTCGACGAGCCCTCCATGGGTCTCTCCCCGATCATGATGCAGAAGATCATGGCGACCATCGCCGAGCTGAAGGCCCAGGGCACCACGATCCTGCTCGTCGAGCAGAACGCCCAGGCCGCGCTGGCGCTGGCGGACCACGGTCACGTGATGGAGATCGGCAAGATCGTGCTCTCGGGCACGGGCGGCGACCTCCTCCACGACGAGTCGGTGCGCAAGGCGTACCTCGGCGAGGACTGAGTCCCGGTACGGGAACGAGGAGGCCCCCCCCCCGGGGGCCGGGGGGGGGCCCCGCGGCGGGGGCAGGGGGGGGTTCGAGGGGGGGGCAAAGTGGGGGGGGGGGAGAAGCC
>NZ_JBHTST010000190.1:0-13086 GCF_042794995.1 Streptomyces sp. NPDC056503 | reverse complement strand
GGGAGTTCCCCACCGCTACACCCCACCGGCCGGCACCCGCCCGCGGGCCCCTCCCATCCCGGAGCCTGAGCGCCCCCGCCGGAGGCATGTCGGTGGCCTGAGGAACCGGCGGCCGTTGGGGCTCGGACTCATGCTTTGGGGCCTGTCCCGTCTTGCAGGGGCGGGCGTCGGCGCAGCGGGGGCGGAGCGGGCCGAAGGCAGGAGCGGCGCCCCGAGCGGAGCCGGGAAGGCCGCCCGGCGGAGCGGAGCGCAGCCGGGTGCTTGATGAGGTAGAGAAACCTGTAACAGGTCCCCCCGGAACAGGCGCTCTTGTGGGCAAAGTTGGCAGGTGCTGCCATAGGCGTGGGGAGCTGTTTGGCAGGGGGCGACGGATGAGTGGTCTCACGGTGAAGTCGTGGAAGCGGCATGGCAGGGATCGGCTGTACGTGAATCTCCCGAACGGGACTGCGGTCGCGTGGGCGGATCGTGCGACCAGAACCGTGACGATCAAGGTGAAGCAGTATCAGGAGGAAGCGCTGGTCCTGCTTCGGGCGCATCTTGGCGATGGGCTCACTGTCGACACGGCTGGTTCGGCTCCCTCGGCTTCGCCTGCCAGTCGTCCACAGCAGGCACCGCCCCCTCCAAGCCGTGCGGCGCGGCCGGCACCCCTCCCGCCTCTCACCCCCAGCGAAGATCTCGCCAGCAATCCTCCGGGGGCCCGGCTCATCGGGCTGATGGCTGAGCGGGGGCTGTCCACGGTGCATCGACTCCGCTGGAAACTGCTGCGCCAGTCGTCGGAGTGGGACAGCTTCTACACCGGGCTGGAAGGGGAACAGAAGGTCGGTCGCGAGCTCGCTCGGTTATCCCGTTTCGGCTGGCACGTGCTGCACGGGATCCAGAAGAGCAACGGTGGCGACATCGATCATCTGCTGATCGGGCCGGGCGGAGTCTTCACGATCAACACCAAGACGCATCGCGGCGCTGCCGTCTGGGTGGGGGACACCATGGTCAAGGTCAACGGGGGTCCGCCTCGCCCGTACGCTGCCGCGAGCAAGACCGAGGCGGACTTCGTTCGGCGATCCCTTCAGCGGTACTGCGACTTCGACGTGTCAGTCGAACCCGTGCTGGTCTTCGTGGGTGCGGAGTCCCTGCATCGGGCGGACCCTCAGAGCGCGGTCCGCGTCTACCAGGAGCGTGAGATAGCCGCACTGGGGCCCCTCACTGGGAGCCTCACCGCCGAACAGGTCGAGGCCGTGTACGCGGTGGCTCGTCACCGTCGGGTCTGGCTGAGGGGCTGACCCTGATCGTCGCGGAGAAGGCGGCTGGTGAACCCGGCGTCGCGCAGACGCTCGTACGCCGCGGTCACCTCTGCCGGTACCGGCAGACTGATCATGAACCCCTGCTCCGGATAGACGAGGAGCCGCTGTAGGGCTCCTACCAGCATGTCGATCACCAAACGGGGGTCACCGATCGAGCTGACGTAGTCCTGGAGCGTCATCGGGCTTGAAGCGCTCACGATTTCGATCTCAGGCCACAACTTCTTGGCGGTGGCGTATGCCCGGCGCTCCTCGTACGGCTTGCTGATCAGCAGGACCGAGGTCACCTCGGTGCCGGCCTCGGAGAGCAGGTCCCGGGAGAATCGAATGTTCTCCCCGGTGTTCCGAGCGCGTGGTTCGACGAGCACGGCCGATGCCGGGACGCCGAGTTCAAGGGCCCGCTCGCGGTAGTGGACGGCTTCGCCGCGGGGCATCCGCTCCCGCGTCGTGGGGCTGGTGGCTCCGGTGAAGACGAGAAGAGGAACCAGGCCACGCCGGTACAGGTCGACTGCGGTGTCGGCTACGCCGAGGTCGTGGCTCCCGAGACCGATCGCCACCGAGCAGGGCCGGGGGGCGTGCCCCATCTGGTGGTACTCCCAGAGGAGTCGTGTATCGGCCCAGTCCTGCGTCGAGATCACTGCTGGCCCTCCTGGGGCTGTGCCGAGTCGGGGACCTTGAAGTCGTACTCCCAAGCGAAGCGCGAAGCCGCGTGTACCCCGATCGCGAACTCGACCACTGTGCCAGCGGCCGTGTACGTCGTGCGGTGGAGTTCGACCACGGGTTCGCCAGGGGGAAGCTGAAGCATCCGTGCTTCCTCCGCCGTCGGGGTGCGGGCGAACAGGGATTCCTTCATGTGATCGATCTCGTATCCCGCGTCGTAAAGGACGCGGAACCCGCCGCCCCTGCCTGCCGGTCCAGGAGTCGGGTCGACCAAGCGAGTGCCTTCGACATGCTCGGGGCGGTAGTAGCTGGTCAGCGAATGAGTCGGCTGGTCGCCTTCCTTGACGAGCCGGGCCCGCGCGTAGACCGGTGCGCCCGGCTCCAGGCCGTGGGCGGACGCCACCACTGGCGGTGCCTCGACAAGGCTGACGGTCTGAGTCTGCTCGTTCCGGCGGTACGCCCGACCTGAGGCGACGCGATCCGCGATGAAGGCGACCTCGTCACCGTCACGCCACTTGGCCTTGTCGTACCGGGCGATGCCGAGCCGCTTGAGCGGTACCTGTTCACGGACGACGGTTCCGTGCCCTCGGGAAGAGGTGACCAGCCCCTCGGCTTCCAGTGCCTTGTAGGCGGCGTGAACCGTGACCTTGGAGCCCTCTCCCGCCTCGACCAAGTCTCTGATCTGCGGCAACCGCTGACCGGGCTCGTACTCACCCCTCCGGATCTGCTCAGCCAGCTTGTCTGCCAGCTCCCGCCACTTGGGCGCCATCTCGAACCCCTTTCAACGGGAACCAGTCAAACACAGTCCTAGGACTGTTGACAGTCCTAGGACTACGAGCCACTATCTACTCAAGCGCTCGCAGTCCTAGGACAGCGAGTATCGGTTGTCCTCTTCGGGCTGCCCAACAACGTAGGAGTGCTGATGCCGTCCTTCAAGATCGACCTTTCTAGCGCTGTCGTGTTCGTCGCGACCGCTCCCACGCCGAAGCTCGTGAGCAAGCAGACCGGTGAGAGGGCGGTGGACCGGGAGACCGGGGCCGGGCTCTCGACGGTGGGCCTGCTGATCTCGGACGAGGGGGAGGGCAACCTCTACCAGGTGACGGTCCCGGAGACCGGTCTCCCCGACGGGCTGATGCCGGGCATGCCGGTGACGGTCATCGGGCTCAAGGCCCGGGACTGGGAGAACACGTTCAACGGCCAGACCCGCCACGGCATCTCCTTCCGCGCCGTCGCGGTCACCCCGATGGGCGCCTGACCATGGCTGACGTCTCGACCTTATGGGAGGTCGGCCTCCCGCTCGCCACAACCGCCGGCGGCCTCGGATACGCCAAGGTCCGAGCGCCCCGGGTGTTCTGGTCGCTGATCGGTCTGCCGGTCACGCGGGTGCGGTTCGCGGTGAACTACCACGCGACGATGGACGTGTGCGGGCTGACGGTCCAGCCGTCCCGTCTGCGGGCGTTCATGGTCCGCAACGTCGCCCGCCGCTCCGAGGTGCAGCCCGTTCCGCCGAAGGTCCGCCGCGTGCGGGGCACTTCGACGGGCATGCGGGTCACCCTGCGGCTCCCGGCCGGTCTGGAGCCCGCCGACGTGATGGCGGCCTCCGAGCGTCTGCGGCACGCCTGGGGCGTCCACTCCGTCCACGTCGTGGAGACCAAGCCCGGCTTCGTGGAACTGCGGATGACCGGCTACGACGTTCTGCGCCGGGTCCGGATGCCGCGCTCCCGGCGTTTGTCGGGGCCGATGGCGGTGCCGGTGGCGCTCCGCGAGGACGGGTCGGCGTTCGTACGGGACTACCTGAAGGTCCCGCACGCGCTGACCCTCGGCGCGAACCAGTCCGGCAAGTCCATGTACCAGCGCAACCTCATCGCCCAGCTCGCCCGCCTCGATGTGGCCCTGGTCGGCATCGACTGCAAGCGGGGTGTGGAACAGCGCGGCTACGCGCCCCGCCTGTCGGGGTTCGCCACCACCCCCGAGGAAGCGTCCGGCCTGCTGGATGCCCTGGTGGGGGAGATGGAAGCCCGCTTCGACCTGCTGAGCTTCGCCGGGGTCGCCGACATCTGGGCCCTGCCCGAGACTGCACGTCCGGTCCCGGTCGTGGTCCTGGTGGACGAGGTCGCGGAGCTGTTCCTCGTCGCGGGGAAGAAGGACGAGGAACGCCGGGACCGGATGGTCATGCAGATGATCCGGCTCGGGCAGATGGCCCGCGCGGCCGGCATCTACCTGGAGGTGTGTGGGCAGCGCTTCGGCTCCGACCTCGGACGCGGCGCCACCACCCTGCGGGCCCAGCTCACCGGCCGGGTCGTGCACCGGGTCAACGACAAGCAGACCGCCGACATGGGACTGGGTGACATCGCCCCGGACGCGGTCGTGGCCGTGACCGCCATCCCGCCGGACCGGCCCGGCGTCGCGGTGGCCGGTGACACCTCCGGCGGCTGGACCCGCATCCGCACCCCCGAACTGTCCGCCACCGAAGTCGCCGACATCTGCACCCAGCACGCCGACCTCACGCCGGACCTTCCCGCCCTCGCCGTCTACCGCCCGGTCCTCCCGGACGACACCAGCGCCGACCCGGCGTCGGTCCCGCTGGTGAAGCCGAACCCGGCCACCGCGTAACCCCCTGCCCCACCTCGGTCGGCGTGACCGTCTCACGCCAGGTCCCTACCCGACCCATGCCCGAAAGGAGGCGGCCGAGTGTTCCGCCCCTTCCGCCTCGACGCCGTCCTGATCCAGGCCGTCATCGCCGGGGCCCTGTCCTTCGCCCACCTGCACGACCTGGCCGAAGCGGCCGGGCAGGACGGATGGAAGGCGTGGGCCTACCCGGTCTCCGTGGACCTCCTCCTGGTCGCCGCCTGGCGCCGGATGCGCACCGACAGCGGCAACCGGGACGCCTGGCTCTGGTTCGCCATCGCCCTGATCGCGTCCCTCGGCGCCAACGTCGCCACCGCCGGACTCCTCGACATGAACAACGTCCCGGCCTGGCTGCGGATCCTCGTCGCCGGATGGCCCGCCATCGCCTTCCTCGGCGGCACCCTCCTCGCCCACACCCACCCTGGCCCCGAACCCACCCACACCCCGGAACCGGTCGCCGAAGTAACGGTGGAACGGGCCCCGGAACCGGCTCCCGAACTCCCGCCGGCCGAACCCGAACCGGTGGAGACCCAGCCGGAACCCGCCGCGCAGGAAGAACAGCCCGAACCCGCACCCGCACCCGTGGTGCCTGCTGTGGTGGTGCCGCCTGCGCTGATGGCTCATGCCCAGAAGATCGCGGACGCGCACCGGGCCCAGACCGGCCGGCCGATCGACGCGGAAACCCTCCGCACCCGCCACGGCATGCCCCCGGCCCTCGCCGACTCCATCGCCCTCCAGCTCGCCTGACCCAGGAAGGAGCAAGACCCGTGCGACCCAACCGCTTCCACAACGTCATCAAGACCGGCCCGGTACAGGTCGGCACCCACCGCGACGGCCGCGGCCGGACCAAACACACCGCCGTGTGCACGGCCCCCGGCTGCGACTTCTCCGCCGACTACAACACCCGCGCCGCCGCCGAACTGGCCGCCCGCACCCACCGCTGCCAGCCCCGCTGAACCCGAAGGAGCCCGTCCCGTGGACGTCCCGCTCTGGCTCGCCCTGATCGTCATCGGCGGCCTCGGAATCAAGCTCATCCGCCCGCCCTGGTGGCTCGTCGCCGCCCTCCTCCTCGGCGGCTACCTCCTCGCCGACAGCCTCCTCACCCCGCTCATCGACCCCATCGCCAAGTAGGGAGACCCCGCCATGCTCCAGCCCCGCATCCCGGTCAACCCGCTCCCGCCCGGCCACCCCATCCCCACGGCCCGAACCGAACCGGTCACCACCCCGGCCGTGGTCCCGGCCGCCGCCCCCGTCCCGTCCACCACGCCCCGGGCCTCGGTCCAGCTCACCCCGGGCAGCGCGGTCGCCCTCGCCGCCGGCGGCGGCGCCGTCGTCCTGGTCGTCGGAGCCGTCCTCGTCTCCATGCTCCTCGCCGTCGCCATCAGCGCCGCGTCGATCGCCGTCGTCGCGGTCGTCCTCCGGCTCCTGGTCCGCGACATGCAGAAGGGCCGGTAGCGCTCATGGACACGCAGACGATCGCCGCCGCGGGCTTACCGGCCCTGGGCTGGGCCCTGCACGGCGGACTGCTCTGGCGCCGCCTGACCACCGCCCGACGCGACCCCCTCACCGGCCTGCACACCCGCGCCGGATGGACCACCCGCGCCGACCACCTCCTGAGCAAGCACCCCAGTGCGCTCGTGGTCCTGGTCGACCTGGACGACTTCAAGGCCATCAACGACACCCACGGCCACGCCGCCGGCGACACCGTCCTCACCGCGACCGCCGACAGGCTCACCGCCTGGTGCGGCCGGAACGGCATCGCCGCCCGCCTCGGCGGAGACGAGTTCGCCGCCATCGTCACCGACCCCGCCCGCACCCCCGGCCTCGCCGCACTCCGGACCGCGCTGGACACCCCCGTCACCCACCGCGGGCACGTCCTGCCGGTCTCGGCCTCGGTCGGGCACTGCCACCGAGACCAGCTGCCGGTCCCGGTCCTGACCGACGCCCTCTCGGCCGCCGACGCGTCGATGTACGCGGTCAAGGGCCACGGCAGACGCAACACCCGCTAAGCGGCCCCCGGGGCGGCTCTCTCGCCAAAGAACCGCCGCCCCGGGCGCCTTCACCCTTCCCAGATCCACCGGACCCGAAAGGGAAACCCCATGATGCCCCAGCCCCCGACCACCCGCGTCTGCTCCCACTGCGACGGCTTCCCCATCGTCCACATCACCACCGGCACCACCACCCAGGACGGCCAGCGCCACACCCTCGCCGCCACCTGCCCCGCCTGCAAGGGCACCGGCACCCGCGTCACCTCCGCCGCGCTTGCCCGCTCCGGGCGGTGACCCAGATGGACAACATCTCGGTCACCAGCCACCTCAAGGTGGACACCCGGACCCGCGTCACCGCCTTCCCCGGCCGCGCCCGCCCCTTCGTCAGCCTCCGCATCGAGGGCGACGCCGTCGAGATCGCGCTTCTCTGCTCCCTCGGGTCGGCCGATGCCCTGCGAACCCTCGCGACCGCCGCGTCCGAGGCGGCCGCCACGCTCGACGCCCTGACCGCCGATGCAGCGGAGGGGGTTGGCCATGAGTGACCTGGCCCCGACCTCATCCCGCCCCGGTCTGCACGTCAGCAAGCCGTCCTCGTCCGCGCCGGCCACCGCGTCCGCCGTCTGCCACTGCGGCGCCACCGCCACCGCCAAGGGAGACACACAGGTCAGCGCCCTGGTCGCCGGATGGAACGCCAACCACGGCCCCGCCCACAAGGAGTAAGCACGTGATCGACTCCGCCACCGCGGCGGGCCTGGACCCGGCCACCCTGAGCGACCTGCTCCGGATGGCTGGGTCCTCCGGCTTCGACCGCCTCACCGAACAGATCCGCCGCACCGGCGGCTGCACCGCCCCCATCCGGCTCACCGGCGGCACCAAGCTCCTCGACCCCGCCACCCGCACCGTGATCCACGCCTACACCACCGACGCCGAACCCGGCGGCGTCCTGCGCGTCGCCTGCGGCAACCGACGGGCCTCCCGCTGCCCGGCCTGCGCCTGGACCTACGCCGGAGACACCTACCACCTCATCCGCGCCGGGCTCACCGGCGATCCCGACAAGGGCACCCCGGAGACCATCCGTGACCACCCCCGGGTCTTCGCCACCCTCACCGCCCCGTCCTTCGGCCCCGTCCACAACCGCCCCGGCGCCCGCCCCTGCCGCTGCGGAACCCAGCACCCCGAGGACGCGCCCGAACTGGGCACCCCGCTCGACCCGGTCACCTACGACTACGCGGGCGCCGTCCTCTGGAACAACCACGCCTCCGAACTGTGGCGCTACTTCACGATCTACCTCCGCCGCGAGATCGCCGCCCGCGCCGGCCTCACGCAGAAAGCCGCCCGCGAACAGTCCCGCGTCTCCTTCGGCAAGGTCGCCGAGTACCAGAAACGCGGCGCCGTCCACTTCCACGCCGTCATCCGCTTCGACGGCCCCGACGGACCGCACACCCCACCCCCGGCCTGGGCCACCCTCGACCTCCTCACCGACGCCATCCACGCAGCCGCCGCCCGCGCCCGCGTCACCATCGACGCAGCCCCCGCCCACGGCATCGCCCAGGACCTCACGCTGACCTGGGGCACTCAGCTCGACGTGCAGCCCATCGGCGCCTTCGGCCAGGGTGAGGAGCTGTCCGAACAGGCCGTCGCCGCCTACGTCGCGAAGTACGCCACCAAAGCCGCCGAGACCACCGGCTCCGTCGACCACCCGGTCGGCAACAAGGAAGCCCTGATCCTCCTCGACGTCCCGGACCACCCCCGGCGGCTGATGGAAGCCTGCATGGACCTCGACGCCGCCTACCCGGACCGCCGCCTGAGGGCCTGGGCCCACATGCTCGGCTTCCGCGGCCACTTCTCCACCAAGTCCCGCGTCTACTCCACCACCCTCGGCGCCTTACGCCAGGTCCGCGCCGACTACCGAGCCGCCCAGCAACGCACCGCCCTCGGCCTGCCCGACCCCGATGAACACCCGGAGTCCACCCTCCTCGTCGTCGCCCACTGGACCTACGCCGGCCACGGCCCCACCCCCGGCGAGTCCTGGCTCGCCGCCAACATCCGCCGCGACATCCAGCACAACCGCGAACACGCCCGAGAGATCAGAGCCGAACTAGAGCTGATGGAAGGAGAGTTGGCGTGATCGCTACTACTGACCGTGCCCGAGGTCATGGCACGACTCAAGCTCGGACGTTCCACCGTTTATGACCTCATCCGCTCCCGCCGCCTGGTCTCCATCACCATCGGCCGATCGCGCCGTGTTCCCGCTGACGCCGTCCGGGACTTCATCGCCAACCGAATTGAGGAGTCCGTCTGATGGCCACCCAGCGCAAGCGCAACCCGAACGGCGCCGGCACCATCACCAAGAGGACGGACGGACGTTTTCAAGCCGCCGTCTACGTCCTCCAGCCGGACGGCACCCGCGCCCGGAAGTTCGCCTACGGCAAGACTTGGGCTGAGTGCGACGTCAAGCGACGTGCGCTCCTCGAAGCGGTCGACAACGGCGTCCCCGTGCCGACCCGCTCGGCGAAGCTTTCCGAGTGGCTGCCGTACTGGCTCGACAACGTCGTGAAGCCGCGCCGCAAGCTCAGCACGTACGACAAGTACGAGGCGCACGTCCGCCTCTACCTTGCCCCGGGGATCGGCTCCAAGCGGCTGGAGTCCCTGAGTGTGGCCGACGTCCGGCGCTTCCTCGTCCAGCTGGAGAAGAAGACCACCGCCGCCACCGCCAAGGAGTCCCACCGCGTCCTGCGGACCGCCCTCACCGCCGCCTGCCGCGAGGAACTGATCTCGCGCAACGTGGCCTCCCTCGTCGAGCCGCCCCGGCCGAAGGCGCGCGAGCTGAGCCCGTGGTCCCTGGACGAGACGCTCGACTTCCTCGTCGCCTCCCGCCGGGACCCGCTGTACGCGGCCTTCGTCCTCGCCATCGCCATGGGGCTGCGGCGGGGCGAGCTGGTCGGGCTGCGCTGGGCGGACGTCGACCTCGACAAGCGCGTCCTCTACGTCCGCCAGCAGACTCAGCGCCGCCGAGGGGTTCTGTACGACGACGATCCCAAGGGCCGTCGCCGGAGGACCGTGCCTCTGCCCGCCATGTGCATCGCGCCCCTGCGGTGGCACCGGATGCGGCAGAACGATCAGCGGGCCAAGGCGGGGGAGAGGTGGGAGGAGGGCGGCTACGTCTTCACCACCGCCAGCGGTCGGCCCGTCGAGCCGCGGAACGTGTACCGGTCCTTCACCCGCGTCGCCGCCTCGGCCGGCCTCCGCGTGATCCGGCTGCACGACGCCCGGCACGGTACGGCGACCCTGCTCACCGCCGCCGGCGTCGCGCCCCGCGTCGTGATGGAGATCCTCGGGCACAGCCAGATCAGCATCACGATGGACGTGTACACGCACGTCGTCCAGGACACCCAGCGCGAGGCGATCAGTCACATGGACCGGCTGCTCAAGCGGAAGCGGCCTGATCGCCAACGTTGACGTGGCGCTTCATGGCGAGACCCTCAACCACCCTCGGTTGGGGGTCTTCGCGGCATTCCCGGCGCCTCTCCCCTGGTCAGGGCGTTGCGCGTCTGGCGGGGGAGCCCCGACGGGGCGGCGCTCTCCTCCCTGATTGCGGAGTCAACCGACCGTGGGGTGACCGCTGAGCAGCCCCTCAAGTAGAAGCGGGCCTGGGACCGCCCCGACTCCATGTTCAGCGCGGGGTCGAGTCAGTGGAACCAGGCGACGAGACGGACGTTCTCCGCGCCGTGAACTTCGCTGAGGATGCGCATGACGCTCCAGACGCGGCCCCAGTCGGTGTCGGTCCCTGCGGCCGATGCGCGGCTTCGTGTGCCGGAGGCGTTCGTCTCCTGCCAGTCGGTGGCGGACAGCTCGGCCCAGGTCACCCATGTCGTCCCGTACACGGAGTCGGGGCCGCCGCAGCCGGCGAACTCACGGCGCAGCCCTGCCGACGTGTCGTCCGGGAAGCCACGGTCCTCAGCAAGCGGACGGAAGCCGAAGGAGTTGCGGATTCCGAAGAGGCACGCGAGGCCGTCGTAAGCGTTGCCCCTGTTCAGCAGGAAGAGGTCGATGCCCGCTTCCCAGACGGTGTCCTCATCGTCCAGGCCCCACAGACGGGCCCCTGGTCGGCACTCGATCATTCCGCTGACATCCGTCGACATGGCGCGATCCTGCCCGCCAGGCCCGGGGGCCGGCACCCGCATTTCGCTCCGCGCGCTCGCGGCGGTCCTCGGCCGACCGCCGCCGTTGATGTCAGCCGTAGATGTCAAAGACCCCCTACCAAGATCGGTAGGGGGTCTTCGCACTGGTGCCCCCGGCAGGATTCGAACCTGCGACACCCGCTTTAGGAGAGCGGTGCTCTATCCCCTGAGCTACGGAGGCGCGACCGGCCGCTGACAGCCTAGCGGATGGGGGGTGGTGGGGTCGCCCCGGTTGCCGCATGGGTGGCGGGTGGTGGGTCGCGCCTGGTGGGGTGGGGAGGGCGGGTGCCGCGGTCGGGTAGGGGTTACCGTCGGTTCGGAGTCAGGGTCGCCGCGGCGGTGAAGGAGACGTGGTCGTTCTGCGTGGCCTGGACCTCGACCGTGCGGGCGGGGGTGGGGAGGGTGGTGATGTAGCAGGGGGCGTCGAGTTCGATGTAGCGGTGGAACGTGGTGTGGAGGCTCGTGAGGACCGCGGCGGGGTGGCCGTCCGGGGTGGTGTGGTGGGCGGCCTGGCGGGCGGCCTCTATGAGGAGCATGCCGGGGGCGTGGTCGACGGGGTGGTCGAAGAGCACGGGGTGCGTCGTGTCGATGCGCAGCTGGGTCCGGTGGGGGGCCGGGGTGGGCGCCAGGACGACGTCGGTGCGCCGGTCGCGGTCGACGTGGTGGGGCGGCAGGGGGGAGGGCGCGGGGAGGGCGGTGGAGAGGGCGCGGGCCGTGTCGGCGTAGGGCCCGCGGAGCCGCTGGTAGAGGTGGGGCGGCTGGTTGGTGTACGCGGCCTGCGCGGTACCGAGGGGGGCGCCGTCGCGGGTGAGTTCGACGTTCATCGTCAGGCCGTGCAGGCGGCCGGCGCGGCGGACGACGTCGGTGCACCTGACGTGCATGTCGACCTCGGCCGGCGTGCCGCCGACGGCGAGGGCGTCGGGGTCGAGCGTGAAGGAGAAGGTGTTCCAGATCTGGCGGTGGCCGAAGGGCACGTCGTAGGCGACGTGACTCAGCAGCGGGACGGCCTGACGGACGCTCTCGGCGAGGAGCAGCGGGTCGTGACGGCCGTCGACGGGCGCGTAGAACGCGTGGGTGCGGGGCCACTGGGCGGTGACGGTGAAGGTGTCGGGACCTTCGGTCTTCCAGCCGGTGAGAAGGACTTCGGAGTGCGCGCTCTTGTGCACGTACTCCCTCGGTAACGCGCTGCTCAGACCCGCGCGGTTCGCGGTGGCGGTGTGATCGACGTATGGAGTCATCGGAATCCCCCAGGTGTCGTGCGCAGTGGATGGCCCTGACTGGGCACACGCCCTAAAATAAAGGATGTTCGTTTTTTTTGTCGAGAGAGAGGAGCGGTGCTGTGTCAGATCGGAACCGGCAGCGGACGCCGCAACTACGAGCGGTGCAGACCAGGGCGGTGATCCTGCGCGCGGCGGCCGAGGTGTTCGACGAGTTCGGGTTCAGCGGCGCGAGCATCAGCAAGATCATGAAACGGGCGGGGGTCACCCAGGGAGGGATGTACTTCCACTTCGGCTCGAAGGAGGAACTGGCCTACTCGGTGATGGTCAGTCAGGGAGAGGGGCTGGTCTTCCCGAAGGGCGAGGACGGGCTCCAGCGGCTGATCGACATCACCCTCTACCTGGCCGCCGAGCTGCGGCGCAACCCGCTGCTGCGGGCCGGCGTGCGACTAGCCGTCGAGCAGGGCGAGTTCGGGCTGCGCGACGACGTGGCGTACCAGGCCTGGGTGTTGGAGTTCCGACAGCAACTGCGTTTCGCCCGGGCCAGGGGGGAACTGCTGCCCGGTCTGGACGACGAGGACTTCGCCTGGGTGCTCGTGAGCTCGTTCACCGGTGCGCAGCTGTTCTCGCAGGTGTCGTCCGAGCGGCGCGACCTTCCCGAGCGGGTCGTCTCCCTGTGGCGTTATCTGCTGCCCGCGGTGGCCGTGCCCGAGGTGCTGGCCGAGCTGCGGTTCGACCTTCCGGAGGTCGACGACGTGGAGGGTGCGGACGACGTGGAGGGTGTGGACGACGCGGACGATGCGGGCGGGGAGGGGGACGGGGGCGGCGTCGCGGGCGGCGACGCCCAGGGGGTGAACGGGGTGGAGTGACACCGCGAAGTGCCATAGCCGTCGCGTGATGCGGCGGCCTGCGGACGGGTGGGATGGAGCGCGGGTAGCGTCCGGCGGCGTCCCTCCCCTCCGCTGTGAAGGAGTTCGAAGTGTCGAAGGTGTTGTCCCCGGGCCTGCCCGTCTCGTTGTCGGAGATCGTGAAGGCGTACGACGTTCGCGGGGTGGTCCCGGACCAGTGGGACGAGGAGCTCGCGGAGCTGTTCGGTGCCGCTTTCGTCCGGGTGACG
>NZ_JBHTST010000189.1:9579-13202 GCF_042794995.1 Streptomyces sp. NPDC056503 | reverse complement strand
GCCCGGGGGTCCCGGTGCGGCCCGGCCATCGAGGCGCGAACCGGCTCGCGGTCGGGCACGCTACTTCCGCGAGCGTTCCCGCAGGACGTGGTCGGTCGCGTCGCGCACCGTCCGCAGCTTCTGGGCCTCGTCGTCCGAAATCCTCACGCCGAACAGCTCCTCGGCGGCGACGACGACCTCGACCATGGACAGCGAGTCGACGTCCAGGTCGCGGCCGAAGGTCTTGTCCAGCTGGACGTCCCCGACCGGAACGCCCGTGATCTCGTGGAGGATCCCGGCGATCCCCGCGAGGACCTCCCTCTGGCCGGGGGACGGTGAGCCCGACGGGGACGTGCCCGCCGGCGCCGTCGTCGGGGCCGCCGCCGTGACGCGCACCGTCGGCGTCCGCTGCCGGAGCCGCTGCGGACCGACCCACCGGGCCCACCAGCCACGGCGCCTCGGCACCAGCGGCGCCGGTCCGGACGGCGGGTGCCCCGCCGGGCCGGAGGCACCGGGCCGGGGGACCCGGCCCAGCTGTTCCCGGCATTCCGCCATGCTGGGGCGCTCGTCCGGTTCCAGGGCGGTCATGCGGGACAGGAGCGCGTGGAGCGGCGGAGTGAGCCTCGCGCGGTCGGCGGCGGAGAGCTGCGCGGCCGGGCCGCGCTTGCCGGTGATCTTCTGGATCAGGACCAGACCGAACGCGTACACGTCGGAGGCGGCGGAGGCAGGGGCCCCGGAGAGCTGCTCGGGGGCCATGTAGGCGGGGGTTCCCGGTGAGAAGGCGGCCGTGACGGTGGTGAGGGTGGAGAAGTCCCGGGCGATCCCCAGGTCCATCAGCACCGCCTGGCCGTCCGCGCAGATCATGATGTTCGCCGGCTTGATGTCCCGGTGGACGATCCCCATCCCGTGCATGTACGCGAGCGCCTCCGCCAGGCTCACCGCCGTCCCGACGACGGAGTCCACCGGTTCCGGGGCCGTGCCCTGCTGCCAGGTCGAGCCGCTCAGCAGCTCCATCACCAGGAAGGGCACCCCACGGCCGGGGCCGGTGGCCGTCCCGGCGTCGTGGACGGTGACGATCCCCCGGTGCCGCAGACGCGCCAGCTTGCGCGCTTCCGCCGTGAACCGGGCTCCCGCCTGGGGATCGTCGGCGAGGGAGGTGGCCAGCTTGACCGCGACCTCACGCCCGAGGGTGTGATCCGACGCCTTCCAGACCTGCCCGAATCCCCCCGCCCCGAGCAGGACCTGCAACTGGTAGCGACCCTGAACGATCTCGCCCTCGCGCACCGGCACCCCTGAATCCTCGACGGTCGGTCATCTCGTCAGATCATGCCGACCGCGACCGCCCTCCACACCGGATTCCGCCGCATCGCGACCCGACGGCCCGCCGGACAGCGCGGCGCGCAGAAGCGTCGCCGTGGCCCGGTCGGCGGGGTGGAACGTCGCGATCGCGCTCTCGTCGAGGGTGACATCACGCGGCGACCCGAACACCGTGGTGGTGTAGAGCAGCGACAGTTCGCCCTGTTCCGTGGCCAGGCGCGGGGGCACCACCAGATCGTCCGCGTGCACCGCGCCGTCCGCGCGCCGCGCGTGCGCGAGCCCCGGCGAGGCGGGCGGAACGCCGTCCCGGCCCTCCGGGGCGGGAAAGGACTCCAGTTCGGCCAGGTCGGCGAACGCCCGCTCGGGGTGGGCCGGGGCGAAGCCCGCCGCCAGATAGAAGGCGTTGCGCTCCCGCAGCGGGACGTCGAGCTCGTCGCACAGCCGCCGGATCATGTCCCGGCTGGGATTCGCCCGCCCCGTCTCGATACAGCTCAGGTGCCGGGCGGACAGCTCCGCGGCGAGCGACACGTCGAGCCGCGAGCGCCGCCGCCGCTCGCGCCAGCGCCGTACGAGCACCCCGACCGGTTCCGTGGCCGTCGTCATGCCCTCAGCCTGCCCGCGGCCGGGAGGGACGGCGATGACCCGCGAGGTCATCGACACGCGACGAACGCCTCCCGCACCCTCGAACCACCGCCACCACGGCGGTCGCGGACCCGGACACCGGGTCCGCGCCCTCCCCGGAAGGGAACCAGCCATGTCCGAGCCCGCGACCGCCCCCGACCAGCCGCTTCCGAGCAGCCTCCCGGAGACGGCGACGTCGACGGAGACGGAGGCGGTCCTCGACCGCGCCCCCGAGGGCTTCGACCCGGCCGCGCACCACTGACGGGTACGCGGCCGGCCACGGCGCGGGGGCGCGGGACGCGGTGGCGTCCGTGCCGTCTCAGCGGCAGCGGGCCGTGAAGCCGTTGGCGGCGAGGCCCTGGCAGAAGGAGGTCCTGGCCGCGCCGTACCGGGAGAGGCGGGCGTCCACGAACCAGGTGGTGTCGGGCGGGAAGTCGAAGCTGCCGTCGTCGACGCCGTCCCAGCCGTAGCGGAAGTCGAGGTCGATGTAGACGACGGAGCGGATCACTCCCCGGAGGTCGTGCTCACCGGGCAGGTTGGGGATCGGCCCCTGGTAGTCCATGAGCGAGAAGAGCCGCCTCACCCACTGGTCGCCGCGCTGCTGTTCGAGCCCGTCGCCGGTGCCGCCGTCGGCCGTGAAGTTCATCATCCCGGCTTCGGAGAGCACGACCGGCTTGCCGTGGTCACGGGCGAACTTCACCAGCTTCAGCACGTTGGCGTCGTGGTCGAAGGTGCGCCAGACGGCCGCCGGGTTGCCGTGGGAGTCGGTTCCGACGTACGCGTTGCGGCACTGGCTCGTGCCCACGTCGTAGTTCTGCGGCGGAGTGCCGTTGTACAGGTAGCCGCGTTCGTACATCGGCAGGCACAGTTCGTGCGCGAAGACCGACACGCCCATCCAGTCGACGGCCGCGTCGCCCGGGTACATCGCCTCGAACTCGCCGCGCACCGGGTGGAAGACGTATTCCAGGTTGTGCGCGACCGAGCGGCCGTCGAGGTGGGCGGCGAGGCGGGCGAAGGCGTTCTTGTACGAGGAGCAGCTCGCGTCCGTGCAGTGGTAGAAGGAGCTGACCTCGTAGTCGAGGCGCAGCTTGAAGCGCGCGGCCGGGTGGGCGTCGGCGAAGGCGACCAACCGGTCGAGGGAGGCGGTGTGCCCGCCCGCGGCGATCTCGGCGGTCACCGCCCGCGAGCGCGCGGCCTTGGCGTTCTCGTCGCCGCCGGTGAAGCCCGGCGGGTTGTCCTTCCAGCTGATCCCGACCTGGATCGTCTTCCCCTGCTCGGCGAGCATCGTGGCGTAGGCGCGGTGGGCGTCGTTCACCCAGTCGCCGCCGCGCAGCTCGTAGTAGACCGAGCCGCCGTCGGCGTTCTGGCCGAAGGTGTGGAAGTCGTCCCAGGCGGCCCGGGTGGACTGGCCGATCAGCAGTTCGGGTGCCGGGGCCGAGGCGCGGACGGTCGCGTCGGCGCGGGCGGCGGGGCCGCCCGGCAGGACGGTCAGGACGGCGAGGGCCGCGACGGCGAGAAGGTGCGCGGCGGTTCTCGGAAAGCGTGTGCTCGGCATGTGCCTGCTCTCGTCTGTGACGGGGACGGGGACGGGGACGGGGCGTGGGATGCGGCGCCGGGGGCCGCCGCGGGGGGGGGCCCGCGCCCCGCCGGGGGGGGCGGGGGCGGGGGCCCTCCCGGGGTTGGTCGGGGGGGTGGTGAGGGGGGTG
>NZ_JBHTST010000189.1:0-9569 GCF_042794995.1 Streptomyces sp. NPDC056503 | reverse complement strand
CGCGGTTCCAGCAAACCCGTTTCCTCGCCATGTCCCCTAACTCGATTGGGAGGGGTCGGGGGTGGGGGTGGGGGGGTGGTTCCCCCCGCCGGGCGCCGACGCGGGGGTGCGCCGGCGCCCGGCCGGTGGTGCCGGATCAGGAGGCCTTCCAGGTGTAGGTCGGCGTGGTGATCTGGCTGGTCTGGGTGGTGGGCTGGTAGTGGAAGAAGTAGGTGACGGTGGCGCCGGACGGCACCTGCACCGGCAGCTCCCAGCGGCGGTCGGCGGAGTCGTAGGAGAGGAAGTGGTTCTGCGGCTGGCCGCCGTCCACGCGGTACTGCACGGTGACGAAGGAGGCCTGGAACCCCTGCGGGGTGAACCAGATCGTGGAGCCGGAACCGCTGGTCACGCCCTGGGTGAAGCCCGGCTGGCCGGATGTCGGGGTCGGGGTCGGGGTGGGAGTGGGAGTGGGCGTCGGGGTCGGGGTCGGGGTGGGGGTGGGGTTCGGGTTCGACGTCCCGTTCGTCCAGGTCGACTTCTTGATCTCGGTGAGGAAGCGGGACAGCACCGTCGGGTCGGCCTGGACGCGGGAGTCGCCCCAGTTGCCGTTCGCGCAACCGGGTCCGCCCGCCTGCGCGCCGCCCGCGCACTGCCACTGCGTCTGGGCGTCCCAGTGGGTGTTGATGTAGGCGGCGGCGCGGATCACGTCCCGGTTGCGGTCGATCCAGTCGAAGTAGCCGGCGTACCAGCCGTCCCAGATCGCCTGGCCGCTGCCGGCCACCGGACTGTTGCGGAAGATGCAGCTGGTGGTCTTCGCGCCGGTGCGCGAGCCCTGCGGGGCGGCCTCGGCGACCATCGCCGGCTTGCCGTGGGAGCGGGCGAAGTCCAGGACGCGGTTCTGTAGACCGACCGGGTCGGTGTCGTACGCGCCGCAGCCCCACTGGGCCTGCACGGAGCGGGAGTTGTAGAACGACGACAGGCCGACCCAGTCGACGTACGCGTCGCCGGGGTACCAGTCGTCCAGGTGGGCCGGGTCGGTGACGAGGTACTTCCACTCCGGGTGGTCGGGGTGGGTGTTCACCGGCCAGGCCGCGCTCTGCCAGACGGTGGCGACGCGGGTGGCGCCGAGCGCGTCGATGCGGCCCTTGATGTACCGGAACGCCTCCTTGTAGAAGTCGGCGCTGTAGCAGTTCCACGGCCCGTCGAACTCGTAGCCGACGCGGAGCAGCACGTCCCGGTCGTACGCCTTGAACCGGTTGACCATCTCGTCGACCTTGGCGCGGTACTGGGTGATCAGGTTCGGGTTCCCGGCGGTGACATCGGCGTCGGGACGGCCGATGATCGCGCGCAGCGGCTGGTTGCCGCAGCCCGACGTCGCGTCCGAGAGGTAGAGGCCGACGGCGAGCGAGGCACCGGGGTACTCCCGCAGGGTGCGTGCGAAGTCGACGGTTCCGGCGCCCCAGTCGACCGGCCCGTCCATGCCCGCGAGGGGAGCGGGAGATCCGCCGAGGACCAGGTTGGTGTAGAGGGTCACCGCCCCGGGCGCGGGGGCGCCGAGCGAGGCGTCACCGAGGACGTCCCGGCGGTAGTCGCTCAGGGTGTCGCTGTCCTGGCCCAGGACCAGGCTGACCTTTCCCGCGGGCGGGAGACCGGGAGTCGCGGCCGGGACGGCCGCCCCGGCGGGGGAGGGGAGAGCCGTGAGCGCGAGCAGGGCCGCGGCCGTCGTGACGCCGGCGGCCAAGGCGCGGAGGAAGGGCCTTCGGGGTGGAGCGGTGGAGGACATGCCGGTGCCTTTCGGGCGTGGGGGAACGAGGACAGGGAGCCCTCCGGCGTACGGGAGCCGGTGGCGGTCGCATGGTGCTGGCGAGGCGGACCCGGGTCAACGGCCTGCGGAGTTTTCGATGTCCGGACCAGGTCAGAAGGCTGCCGTTACGAAAATTTTCGTGAGGTATCGCCAGGGTGTGACGTGGTGAGTCGTCAGAGGGTGATTTCCTTGCCGGGAATTTTCGCGAAAACCTTGACAGAGTTTTCGGTCTTCCGTGACCTTGGTGGCGCTCACCCCGTCTCCCCCTCCCGGAGGATCACCATGGGTCGTACCCGTGTCCGCAGAACCGTCGGCGCGTTCTCCGCCGCCGTCTCCCTCGTCGCCCTGTCCGCCTGCGGCTCGGGCTCCGGCGAGGCCGACGGAAATATCACCCTGACGGTCGCGACCTTCAGCGACTTCGGCTACAAGCCGCTGATCGAGGAGTACGAGCGCACCCATCCCCACGTGGTGATCAAGGAGCGCATCTCCCAGTTCGACCAGCACCACAACCAGCTCTCGACACAGGTGGCCTCCGGCAGCGGAGCCGCCGACGTGGTCGCCATCGAGGAGGGCTACCTCCCCAGGTTCCGCGCGGTGAAGGAGAAGTTCGTCAACCTCGCCGAGCACGGTGCGAACGACCGGCGCGCCGAGTACCTGGACTGGAAGTGGCGGCAGGCCACCCTCGGCACCTCCGACTTCGTGATCGGCTACGGCACCGACGTCGGCAGTCTCGCCGTCTGCTACCGCAAGGACCTCTTCGCCCAGGCCGGCCTGCCGACCGACCGGGCCGCGGTCTCCGCCCTCTGGCCCACCTGGGACGCGTACTTCGCCACCGGCGAGAAGTTCCGCTCCAAGGTCAAGGACAAGGCGTGGTTCGACAGTTCGGGCAACATCTTCACGGCGATGATGAACCAGACCGAGTTCGGCTTCTTCGACGCGGACGACCGGTACATCGGCGAGACCAACCCGAAGGTCAAGGAGTTCTTCGAGGCCACGGCCGAGGCCACCGCGACCGGCCAGTCCGCCAACCTCCAGCCCTTCAGCCAGCAGTGGAACACCGGCATCAAGCTGGGCCGCATGGCCACCATGACCTGCCCCGCCTGGATGACCGGCCTCATCAAGACCGCCGCCGGCGAATCCGCCGCCGGGTCCTGGGACATCGCCGCCGTGCCCGGAGGCGGCGGCAACTGGGGCGGCTCCTTCCTCACTGTGCCCAAGCAGGGCAAGCACGTGAAGGAGGCGGTCGAGCTGGCGGACTTCCTCACCTCGGCCGCCTCCCAGAAGAAGATCTTCACCGGCCCCGTCGGGGCGCTGCCGTCCCTCGTCCCGGTCCTCGCCGACCCCGACGTCCAGGGAGCCGCGCAGGAGTGGTTCTCCAAGGCGCCCACCGGCAGGATCTTCGCCGCCTCGGCCACGTCCCTGAAGCCCAACTACCGCGGCACCAAGGACCAGCAGGCCCGCATCCCGTTCGGCAACGCCCTGCAGCTCGTCGAGCAGGGCAAGGCCGACCCCTCGGCCGCGTGGAACAGGGCGGTCGAGGAAGCCGCCAAGAACCTGCGCTGACGGGGAGCGGGGACGGGCGGTCGACGGAGTCGCGGCGAACCCGCGCCGGTCCGATCCGGTTCCGTCCCACCGCGGCGGATCCCGCGCTGCTGGGCCCGGCCCCGCGCCCCGGCCCGGCACCCGCCGCCTGGTTTCGCCCCCGCGCCGCCCGCCCCGCCCATGCCCCTCCCCGCCCAGGCCCGTCCCACCCCCACGCCGCCCGGCCCACCGCCCACCCGCCCCTCACCCCCCGGAGACACCCATGGCGGTCCAGACCCGCCCGCTTCCGAACGGTCGCCCGACGGCGCCACCCCCGCGCCCGCACCGACCGCGTCCGGGGCGGAACGTGGCCCCGTACCTCCTCATCGCCCCCTTCTTCCTCGTCTTCGCCGTCTTCGGCGCGTACCCGCTGCTCCGGACCTTCTGGGTGTCGCTGCACGACTGGGACCGGCTCTCGGGGCAAGGGGAGTGGGTGGGCCTGGACAACTTCCGGCGCCTGCTCGACGACGCCGACTTCCTCACCGCCCTGTTCAACACCCTGAGCATCTTCGTGCTCTCCACCGTCCCCCAGCTCCTCGCCGCCCTCGGCGTGGCCTGGCTCCTCGACCGTCACCTGCGGGCCCGCACCGTCTGGCGGGCCCTGGTGCTCGTGCCGCAGTACGTCTCCGTAGTCGCCGTCGCGCTGGTCTTCTCCCAGCTCTTCGGGCGTGACTACGGCATCGTCAACTGGGTCCTCCAGGGCGTCGGCGTCATCGACGGCCCCATCGACTGGACCGCCGACACCTGGAGCTCGCACCTCGCCATCAGCTTCATGGTGATGTGGCGATGGACCGGCTACAACGCCCTCATCTACCTCGCCGCCATGCAGGCCGTCCCGCGCGAGCTGTACGAGTCCGCCGCCATCGACGGCGCGTCCCGCCTCCTCACCTTCCGCAAGGTGACCCTCCCCGCCATACGGCCGACGCTCCTCTTCACGGTCGTCATCTCGACCATCGGCGGACTGCAGCTCTTCGCCGAGCCCTTCCTCTTCGACCAGCAGGGCAACGCCGAAGGCGGCGCCGAGCACCAGTTCCAGACGCTCACCCTGATGCTCTACAAGTACGGCTTCATCAACAACGACGCCGGTTACGCGTCCGCGGTCTCGTGGGTGCTCTTCCTGGTCATCGCCGCCGTGGCGGCGCTGAACTTCCTCCTCGCCCGCCGCACCGAGCGCCGCTGAGCGACAGGCCCCGAGACCGCTCGCTGCACAGCCGGGACCGCCGGCTCCCACAGCCGAGCGGAGCCGCCCCCCACCGAGACCGACCCGCGCGCACCATCACCCCCGCCGTACCCCCATCGCCCGCAGAGGACCCCCATGGCCGTCTCCGCGCCCCACCGGCCCCGTTCCGCCCCCACCCTCCCGGCGGACCGCCGACTCTTCCGCACCGTGCCCAGACGAGGACCCCGGCGGCTGGACTCGGCGGGCCCGATCGCCTACCTGCTGCTCGCGGCCGTCACCGCCGCCTCCGTCTTCCCGCTCTACTGGAGCTTCGTCGTCGCCTCCCACGACGACAACTCCGTCCTCGCCGGCACCACCCCGCCGCTCGTCCCCGGCGGCCACCTGATCGAGAACATCCAGCGCGTCTTCGAGCTCTCCGCCTTCTGGCAGGCGCTCGGCAACTCCTTCCTCGTCGCCGGCACCACCGCCGTCTCCAACGTGCTGCTGTCCTCGCTGGCCGGCTTCGCCTTCGCCAAACTCCGCTTCCGGGGCCGCGGCGCCCTGCTCGTCTGCGTCGTCGTGACCGTCATGGTGCCGACCCAGCTCGGTGTCATCCCCCTCTACATCCTCGTCACCGACCTCGGCATGTACGGGAGGCTCTCCGCGCTCATCGTGCCCGCCCTCGTCTCGGCCGTCGGCGTCTTCTGGATGCGCCAGGCCGTCGAGGAGAACATCCCCGACGAACTCGTCGAGGCGGCCCGGATGGACGGCGCGGGCCTCCTGCGCACCTACTGGCACGTCGTCGTCCCGGGCGTCCGCACCACGGCGACCGTGCTCGGCATGTTCACCTTCATGTTCGCCTGGAACGACTACTTCTGGCCGCTGATCGCGCTCCCCCCGGAGAACGGAACCGTCCAGATCGCGCTCAACCAGCTCGCCGCCGGCTACTTCACGGACTACACCCTCATGCTCGCCGGCGTCGTCGTCTCGGCCCTCCCCGTCCTGGTCGCCTTCACCGTCCTCGCCCGCCGGATCGTCTCCGGCGTCATGGCCGGCGCAGTCAAGGGCTGACCGCTTCCGACACCCCGAAAGCAGAGAACCATGACCGCCGCGCCCACCGCCCCCGGCCGGAACCGCACGGACCCCGCCCCCCGGCCGGCCCCCGGGAGACGGGACGAGGACCCCTCCGGGCAGACCCCGCCCGCCCATGGCCCTTCCGGGCCCGTCCTCGTCAACCCCGTCCTGCCCGGCTTCCACCCCGACCCGTCGATCCTCCGCGTCGGCGACGACTACTACATCGCCACCTCCACCTTCGAATGGCTCCCCGGCGTCACCGTGCACCACTCCCGCGACCTCGTGCACTGGCGGCCCCTCGGCGGCCTGCTCCGGGAACGGCGCCTGCTCGACCTGGCGGGCAGGCCGGACTCCGGCGGAGTGTGGGCGCCCTGCCTCTCGTACGCCGACGGCCTCTTCCACCTCGTCTACAGCGACGTCACCAGTCACGCCGGGGCCTTCAAGGACGTCCGCAACCGGGTGACCACGGCACCCGGCCTCGACGGCCCCTGGTCCGACCCCGTCCCCTTCCCGTCGCACGGCTTCGACCCCTCCCTCTTCCACGACGACGGGCCCGACGGCGACGGCCGCAGCTGGGCCCTGTGGATGGAATGGGACCACCGGCCCGACCGCCACCCCTTCGCCGGCATCCTGGTCCAGGAGTGGGACCGCGTGAGGGGCGTCGCCACCGGATCCGTCCACCGCGTCTTCACCGGCACCGAACTCGCCCACACCGAAGGCCCGCACCTCTACCGCCGCGACGGCTGGTACTACCTGCTCACCGCCGAGGGCGGCACCTCCTGGAACCACGCCGTCACCGTCGCCCGCGCCCGCGCCGTCACCGGGCCGTACGAAGCCGATCCGGCGGGTCCCCTCCTCACCTCCCGGCACCACCCCGAGGCCCCCCTGCAGAAAGCGGGCCACGGCAGCCTCGTCGAGACGCCCGGCGGCGACTGGTACCTCGCCCATCTCACGGCCCGGCCCCTGACCCCGCGCGGCGCCTGCGTCCTCGGCCGCGAGACCGCGCTCCAGCGCGTCGCGTGGACGGCGGACGGCTGGCCGCGCCTCGCGGGCGAACCCCCGCTGCCGGGCGGCGAGGCCCTGCCCCGCACCGTCGTCCCCGTCCCCGTCCCCGCACCCGTTTATGACGCCGTCCCCGGGGGCGCCCCCGGCCCCGTCCCGCCACCGCCGTCCACCGCCGTCCCCGGCGGCGCGACCTGGCCGGCTCCCCCCTGGTCCACGCTCCGACGCCACCCCGACCCCGAGTGGATCGAGCCCGCCGACGGCGGACTGCGCCTGTACGGGGGCCAGTCCCTCGGCTCCACCCACGGACAGAGCCTCGTCGCCCGCCGCCGGCAGGCCACCGACTGCGACGTCACCACCCGCCTCACCGCCCACCCCGACTCGCCCCTCAAGATGGCGGGCCTCGTCCACTACTACAACACCACGCTCTGGCACTACCTCCACCTCACCTGGGACGACGAACTGGGCCGCGTCATCAGGCTCGGCACCTGCGCCCACGGCCGCTACGCCGAACCCGTGCCGCCCCGGTCCGTCGGCGACGGACCGCTCGACCTCCGGCTCACCGTGCGCGGCCCCGAGGGCCGGTTCGCCTGGCGCCCGGCCGGCACCGGCGCCTGGATCCCGGCCGGCGACGCCCTGGACGTGACCCCGCTCTCCGACGAGGGCGCCACCCTGGGCGACCCGGACACCGGCCACTACACGGCGTGGGGATTCACCGGAGCCTTCGCCGGCGTCTGCGCCCAGGACCTCACCGGAGGCCGCGCCCCCGCCGACTTCACCTGGCCCGACCACCGGGAACGACACGACGGCAGGCCCGTGCTCCCCTGACGGCACGAAGGGGACGACCGGCACCGACCGTTACCCTTCCGGAAGGCACGAGACAGGCACCCCATGGCACACCCAGGAGCGGAAGGCAGGGCATGACGCAGGAGCGGACGGACCCGCAGGGCGGCAGGGTCACCCTGCACGCGGTCGCCTCGGAGGCCGGGGTCTCCGTCTCCACGGTCTCCAAGGTCCTCAACGGCCGCGCCGACGTGTCGGCCGACACCAAGGAGCGCGTCGAGGCGGTCATGGACGCCCTGGGCTACCAGCGCCGCCCCGCCCGCCGCAGGGGCAGCGTCGTCGACCTCGTCCTCAACGAACTCGACAGCCTCTGGTCCGTCGAGATCATCCGGGGCGTCGACGAGGTCCTGCACGCGGCCGGCGCCGGCATGGTGCTCTCCGCCGTCCACGGCCGCAGCGCCGACACCCGCGAATGGATCGACCAGCTCGCCGCCCGCCGCAGCAACGGCGCCATCCTCGTCGTCTCGGAGCTGACCCCGCAGCAGCGCCGGCGCCTCACGGCGATGGACGTCCCCTTCGTCCTCGTCGACCCCGTCGGCCACGTCGACGCCCTCGTCCCCACCGTCGGCGCCACCAACTGGGCCGGCGCGGTCGGCGCCACCGAGCACCTCATCGAGCTCGGCCACACCCGCATCGCCCACCTGGCCGGACCCCGGCAGCTGCTGTGCAGCCGCGCCCGCGCCGACGGCTACCGGGCCACCATGGAGCGGGCCGAGCTGCCCGTACCGGCCGGCTTCGTCCCGTACGGCGACTTCGACGACGCCTCGGGACGGCGCGAGACCTCCCGGCTGCTCGACGCCCTCGCGGCGGCGGGGGAGGAGCCGCCCACCGCGCTCTTCGCCGCCAGCGACCTCCAGGCCCTCGGCGCCTTCGAGGAACTGCGAGCCCGGGGGTACCGGATCCCCGAGGACGTGAGCATCGTCGGCTTCGACGACCTGCCCGTCGCCCGCTGGACCCACCCACCGCTCACCACCGTGCGCCAGCCGCTGTTCGACATGGCGGCCATGGCGGCGAACACCCTCCTCCGGATCATCGACGGCGAACACGTCGAGAACCTCCGCGTCGAACTCGCCACCCGGCTCGTGGTCCGGGGCAGCACCGCGCCGCCCGCCTGACCCGGCCCCGCACGCCGGGGGCGGCGCCCGCCGTTCTGCTAACCTGCCGGAGGCCGTGCGAGAGAACGAGGAGGTGGTACCCGTGAACGTACATACGTGGGTGCTCTCCTCCGGGGTCACGGTCGGGCGATAGGTCGTCGTCCGGGAGCGCCGTTTCCGACGCACTCCCGAAAGGCACGACCGTGCACTTCACCTCCGAACAGCTCCTCGACGACAACGTCCTCGAACGCTCCTTCACCCTCGGCGAGATCCCCGGCATCCTGTGGACGCCCGCATCCGCCTCCCCCTCCGCGCCGGTGCCGCTGATCCTCCTCGGCCATCCCCCTCTCGGGCTGCGCCGGATGTACCCCCGACTGGTGGACCGGGCCCGCCGGTCCGCGGCGGACGGCTTCGCCACGGCCACCATCGAACTCCCCGGCAGCGGCGAGCGGCCCAGCTGGCCCGCCGCCGACCGGGCCCGCGCCGATCTGCGCCGGGTCATGGAAGCCGGCGAGCCGGTCGGCGACGACATCGTCGACGCCCTGATCCTCCCGCTGGTCGACAGGGCGGTCCCGGAGTGGCAGGCCGCCCTGGACGCCCTCCTCGCGCTGCCCGGGATCGGCGGCCCGGTCGGGTACTCCGGGGGCGTGATCTCCGTCGGCGTCCGGCTGGCGGTGGTCGAGCCGCGTCTCTCGGCCGCCGTGCTGTTCGCCGGGAGCTTCGTGCCACGCGCCATGTTCGACGAGGCGCGACGGGTGACCATCCCGCTCCACGTCCTGCTGCAGTGGGACGACGAGGGGAACGACCGGCAGGCCGCCCTGGACCTCTTCGACGCCTTCGGCTCCGCGGAGAAGTCCCTGAACGCCCACATGGGCGGTCACACCGGCGTCCCGCAGCACGCGGGGGACGCCGCGGCCCGGTTCCTGGCCCGGCATCTGCGCTAGCCACGGGCCGGCCGGTGGGCGACGGGATCCCCGCGACCCGTGACCGCCGCCGCCCGTCGGCCCGGGCCGTCGCCCGCCCCGCACGCGGG
>NZ_JBHTST010000188.1:0-13445 GCF_042794995.1 Streptomyces sp. NPDC056503 | reverse complement strand
GCGCCGGGGGCTTCGTCGTGTCCGGAGGGCGTCAGGCCTGCTTCGAACGGAGGGCGCCCGCCATCTCCGCGAGCGTCTCGAAGGACGCGGTGCCGGTCACGACCGTGGTCGCCCCGCCCTCGGTGCGCACCAGCGCGTCGTACTTGGGACCCTCCCAGCGCTGCCACACCTGGCCGGCCACCGTCTGCGTCCTGCCGGTGTCCTTGGCCGAGTGGGTGACCTTGGGCACGAACTTCTTCGGCTCGGTGGTCGACTGGTTGACCGAGACGTACTGGGTGTCCGGGGAGAGGAAGCCGAGCTGCCAGGCGTCGCCCTGCTCGCGCCGGTACGAGACCACGGTCGCCTTCCAGTCCGCGCCGAGGCCCTCGGGCGCGAGCACCGGGTAGGGCGCCGCGCGCTGGGCCGTGACCAGCTCGACCCGGTAGTCCTTGGCCGCCACCGGCTCCGCTTCGTCGTCGTGCGGGATGAAGAGATACATGACCCCCGCGGCGACCATGATCACACCGAGGGACTGGAACATCCCGCGTACCGTCTGCCTGCCTCGCTTAGCTGCCACGCCCCATATGGTCGCATCCTGGTCCCGCGCTCATACGTGGGCCCCTCTGCTCAATTTATCGACCTGGCGATAGAGTCACAGCACCCTCCTTTTTCCGGCCGTCGTCGTACAGAAAGGTGCGCTCCGATGACCGAGCACCACCTGCCCCCCGAGCTTGAGGTCTCTCCCGAGGCCCCCGACCGCAACCTCGCCCTCGAACTGGTCCGCGTGACCGAGGCCGCCGCCATGGCCGCCGGCCGCTGGGTCGGCCGCGGCGACAAGATCGGCGCGGACGGCGCCGCGGTCAACGCGATGCGGACCCTCATCTCGACCGTCTCGATGAACGGCGTCGTCGTCATCGGCGAGGGCGAGAAGGACGAGGCGCCGATGCTCTTCAACGGCGAGCGGGTCGGCGACGGCACCGGCGCCGAGGTCGACATCGCCGTGGACCCGATCGACGGCACCACCCTGAACGCCAAGGGCATGCCGAACGCCATCGCCGTGCTCGCCGCCGCCGACCGCGGCTCCATGTTCGACCCGTCCGCGGTCTTCTACATGGACAAGCTGGTCACCGGCCCCGAGGCCGCCGACTACGTCGACATCAACGCGCCCGTCTCGGTCAACATCCGCCGGGTCGCCAAGGCGAAGGGCATGAACGCCGAGGACGTCACCGTGGTCATCCTGGACCGCCCCCGCCACGAGGGCATGGTCAAGGAGATCCGCGAGACCGGCGCCCGGATCAAGTTCATCTCCGACGGCGACGTGGCCGGCTCGATCATGGCCGCCCGCGAGGGCACCGGCGTCGACCTGCTCATGGGCATCGGCGGCACGCCCGAGGGCATCATCTCGGCCTGCGCCATAAAGTGCCTGGGCGGTGTCATCCAGGGCAAGCTGTGGCCGAAGGACGAGGCGGAGCGCCAGAAGGCCCTCGACGCGGGCCACGACCTGGACCGGGTCCTCACCACGACCGACCTGGTCAGCGGCGACAACGTCTTCTTCGTCGCCACCGGCATCACCGACGGCGAGCTGCTGCGCGGGGTGCGCTACCGCTCCGAGACCGCGACCACCCAGTCGCTGGTCATGCGCTCGAAGTCCGGCACGATCCGCCAGATCGACTCCACGCACCGGCTCGCGAAGCTGCGCGCCTACAGCAAGATCGACTTCGACCGGGCGAACTGACCCGGTCCGACGACGGCAACGACGAGGGGCGCCCCCATGTGCGGTGGGGGCGCCCCTTCCCGTCCGGGTACGGGGCCGCGGGTCACGGGACCGGAGGCCGGTGCGGTCCGCTCGCCGGCCGGGCCGGGCGACGCGCTCGTCAGCCGGCCTGGGCGACGCGGTCGGCCGCGGCGGCCTTGCGCAGCTCGACCTCGCGACGGCGGCGGCGGGCCAGCACCACACGGCGCTCGGCGGCGGTGAGTCCGCCCCAGACGCCGTACGGCTCCGGCTGGAGCAGCGCGTGCTCACGGCAGTCGACCATCACGGGACAGCGCGCGCAGACCCTCTTGGCCGCCTCCTCACGGGCCAGCCGCGCGGCGGTCGGCTCCTTGGAGGGGGCGAAGAAGAGTCCTGCCTCGTCCCGGCGGCACACCGCCTCCGCGTGCCAGGGGCCGTCCTCGTCCTGCCGCGCCGGAGCACGCTGGGGCGGCACGGGGGCTACCTGGAGGGGCTGATGCGGCAGTTGCAGCACGGTCTACTCCTGACGACGGCTTCGCGAGCGAGCAGCGATGAAGCAGCCCTACCCGCTGTGCGCACGCCTATGCACTGCGTGCGGCGCCCATCCGGAGTCCGGACCCCTGGCAGCGCATTCCGGTCAACTCCTGGCCGATACGGGGTGGGTGATCAGTGCCCCAGGTGCTTGCGGACCTTGTTCTGGAGATCGGTGACCCACTTGCCGCGCTTGGGTCTCGCCTCCACGTTCCCGAACACCGCGTAGCCGTTGACGACGACCAGCGGCGCCTGCGGGTCGACCCCCTCCAGGGTCGTGACCTCGAAGTTCCCGAGGATGCCGGCGCCGGAGCCGCGCAGGCTGACGTTCTCCGGGACGCGGACCTCGATGTTCCCGAAGATCGAGGTGGCGTTGATGGTGGTGAGCGGCTGGGCGAAGATCGCCTCCGTCAGGTCGATCTCCACGTTCCCGAAGATCGCGAAGGCGTTGGTGCGGCGGGCGACCCGCCAGCGGCCCTTGCGGGTGGTGCTGGAGAACACGGCGAGCAGCTGGTCCGCGTTCCCCTCCGCGTCCTCCGGCCCGTAGGCGGCCGGGGCCGGGTCCCTGCGCGCGGCGGCCGGTCCGCCGTCCGTGGCCGGCAGGTCCCGCACGATCGGCTCCAGCTCGCCCACGGTCTTGGCGCGGTAGACCGCCTCGACCCGCTCCGCGTGCTCCTCCGTGTCGAGCCGCCCCTGGGCCAGCGCCTCCGCGAGGATCTCCGCGACCCGGTCCCGATCGGCGTCGGAGGCCCGGAAGGACCCCTGCGGGTCCGCGTACGCGGGAGCGGCGGGAGCGGCAGGAGGTACGGGGGCGACGGGAGGAGCCGGAGCAGCGGGAGGGGCGGGAGCGGCGGGAGGAGCCGGGGGTGCGGGGGCTTCCGGCGCGGCGGGCGGCTGCGCGGGGTCGGACGGCCGCGCGGGGTCGGGCTGCTTTTCGAGGTCCACGACTCCACCCTGGCACACGCGATAGATCGCGACCAGGGATCCGACCCCCCATCTCTCCCCTAGGGGACGCGGCGCGCGGACGACGGGTCGCGGCGCGGCGGAAACCGCCGCCGCGGCGCTCCGACACCCCGCCCGCGCGCCCCGCCCCCGCGCCCCGCCGCCACACCCCGCCGCGGGTGGACCCGCACCCGCTCACGGCGGGCGTTCCGGCGCGGAACACTCCACTTCGGCGCGGTCCCGGTCCCTGGTGAGCCTTACCTCACAGGATCGGAGCCGCGCCCTCGTTCTACGCTGGAGGGCGCGCCCGCCAACGGAGGCGGCGCGCCGCTGTCTGCCGAGTGAGGAATGGCCGCCGTCATGCCAGAGTTTGCGTACTCCGATCTGCTCCCCCTGGGAGAGGACACCACGCCCTACCGCCTGGTGACCGCCGAGGGCGTCTCCACCTTCGAGGCCGACGGCCGTACGTTCCTCAAGGTCGAGCCGGAGGCGCTGCGCAAGCTGGCCGCCGAGGCCGTCCACGACATCCAGCACTACCTGCGCCCGGCCCACCTGGCCCAGCTGCGGAAGATCATCGACGACCCGGAGGCGTCGGGCAACGACAAGTTCGTCGCGCTCGACCTGCTGAAGAACGCGAACATCGCCGCCGCCGGCGTGCTCCCCATGTGCCAGGACACCGGCACCGCGATCGTCATGGGCAAGCGCGGGCAGAACGTGCTCACGTCGGGGCGCGACGAGGAGGCCCTGTCCAAGGGCGTCTACGACGCGTACACCAAGCTCAACCTGCGGTACTCGCAGATGGCCCCGGTGACGATGTGGGAGGAGAAGAACACCGGCTCGAACCTGCCCGCGCAGATCGAGCTGTACGCGACCGACGGCGGCGCGTACAAGTTCCTCTTCATGGCCAAGGGCGGCGGCTCCGCCAACAAGTCCTTCCTCTACCAGGAGACGAAGGCGGTCCTCAACGAGGCCTCCATGATGAAGTTCCTGGAGGAGAAGATCCGTTCGCTCGGCACGGCCGCCTGCCCGCCGTACCACCTGGCGATCGTCGTCGGCGGCACCTCCGCCGAGTTCGCGCTGAAGACCGCGAAGTACGCCTCCGCGCACTACCTGGACGAGCTGCCGACCGAGGGCGACGCCGCCACCGGCCACGGCTTCCGGGACAAGGAGCTGGAGGAGAAGGTCTTCGAGCTGACGCAGAGGATCGGCATCGGCGCGCAGTTCGGCGGCAAGTACTTCTGCCACGACGTCCGCGTGGTCCGGCTCCCCCGCCACGGCGCCTCGCTGCCCGTCGCGATCGCCGTCTCGTGCTCGGCCGACCGCCAGGCCGTCGCGAAGATCACCGCCGAGGGCGTCTTCCTGGAGCAGCTGGAGACCGACCCGGCGCGCTTCCTGCCGGAGACCACCGAGGAGCACCTCGACGAGGCCGGCGACGTCGTGCGGATCGACCTCAGCCAGCCGATGGACCAGGTCCTGGCCGAGCTGACCAAGTACCCGGTCAAGACCCGCCTCTCGCTGACCGGCCCGCTGGTCGTCGCCCGCGACATCGCGCACGCCAAGATCAAGGCGCGGCTCGACGCGGGCGAGGACATGCCGCAGTACATGAAGGACCACCCGGTCTACTACGCGGGCCCGGCGAAGACCCCCGAGGGGTACGCCTCCGGCTCCTTCGGCCCGACGACGGCCGGCCGGATGGACTCGTACGTGGAGCAGTTCCAGGCGGCGGGCGGCTCGATGGTGATGCTCGCCAAGGGCAACCGCTCGCAGCAGGTCACCGACGCGTGCGGCACGCACGGCGGCTTCTACCTCGGTTCCATCGGCGGCCCGGCCGCGCGCCTCGCCCAGGACTGCATCAAGAAGATCGAGGTGCTGGACAACGAGGAGGACGGCATGGAGGCGGTCTGGAAGATCGAGGTCGAGGACTTCCCGGCCTTCGTCGTCGTCGACGACAAGGGCAACGACTTCTTCCAGAACCCGGCGCCGGAGCCGACGTTCACGCACATCCCGGTGCGCCAGGGCTCCCAGCTCGCGTAACCCCCGGTAGTACCGCACCCGCCCCCCGGTCCCCCGCGGACCGGGGGGCGGTGTCGTCTCCCGCACGGAAAGTCGCTACCAGCCGGTAGCCAGCCGGACACTTACTGGTCAGTATGGGACGCGAGCATGTCAACCACTGAGACGGTCGACCACTCGGGAGCCCCCCATGCCCTCCGCCAAGTCCGCAGCCACCGCCACCGGCCTCCTCGGCCTCACCGCCCTCCTCGTCGTCGGGCCGGCGCCCGCCGCCTCCGCCGCCGACCCCGACACCCACCTCACCTCCGCCGCCGCGTTCGAGGGCGTGGACTACGCGACCTGGCGCCGTGACGTGGCCGCCGTGGTCGCCGAGGCCCGCCCGTACGTCGAGGAGCGCGCCGAGGACGCCGGCACGGAGAAGCAGGCGATCGTCCTCGACATCGACAACAGCTCCCTGGAGACGGACTTCCACCCGTTCTGGGAGCTGCCGACGCCGGCCATCCCCGAGATCCACTCCCTGGTCCGGGACGCGCACGCGCGCGGGGTGAAGGTCTTCTTCGTGACCGCGCGGCCGGGGATCGTCCACTCCCTCACCGAGTGGAACCTGAAGAAGGTCGGCTACCCGGTCGACGGTCTGTACGTGCGCTCGCTGCCGGACCTCTTCGCCGAGGTGAGCGCGTACAAGACGGAGAAGCGCGCCGAGATCGAGGCCAAGGGCTACACGATCATCGCGAACATCGGGAACAACACGACCGACGTCGTCGGCGGTCACGCCGAGCGCGCCTTCAAGCTGCCGGACTACGGCAAGCTCTCCTGACCCCGGTCACCGGCTAGCGGGTGAGGTGGAACTCCAGCCGTGAGTAGTCCCCGTCCGGCGTGGAGCGGATGTAGCCGCGGACGTCCTTGAAGTCACCGGTGCCGCCGGTGACCGCGATGTCGAAGGCGGCCGGGGCGTCGTCCGCGGGATCGACGGAGAGCAGCGTCTGGCCGGCGATCTGGCCGCCCGGGCCGCCGTTCAGGACGAAGTTGCCGACGCAGAGCAGGTCGGCCGGGTCGCCGGTGCGCACCACGGTGCAGCCGACGCCGTCCCGGCCGACCGACTCGCCGCCCTTGGTGCGGGAGAGGTCGTCGGCGAAGGCGAAGGATTCGCCGAGCCCGGGTGCCTGTCCGGTCTCCTCGCCGCCCTGGTCCGTGGGGACCTCCTTGGCGTACAGGGTGAACTCGAACCCGTCGGCCGCGGGCGCGGCGGCCACCGGTGCGGCGGCGGCGAAGGTGACGGCCGCGACCGTCGCGGCGCCGAGGGCGCCGATCCTCCTGAAGCTCCGGATCATGGACTGCCTCCCTGGCGGGGTGGGGTTCCTCCCCCTTCGGGCCGTCCTCACATTGTGCTGCCGCCGTCCGGGTGACGCACGCCGTCGGGAATGATGGGGTCATGCCAGTGAGAACCCCCTTCCTCCGTACCGCCCTGCTCGCGGCGGCCCTGCTGACCGCGTGCGGTACGACGCCGGAGCCGGACGCGGCGGCCCCGCCGGCGGCGAAGCCCTCCGCGACGCCGTCCGCCACGCCGTCCCCCGAGGCCGCGGGGTCCGTCGGCGGTCCCGGCACGGCCTGCGCGCTCCCCGTCTCCCTGTCCCTGACGAAGGGGTGGGAGCCGGAGGCGGTCGAGAGGCCCGCCGACCCCGACTTCGCCGAGCTGGTGGAGCAGGGCCCGGCCACGATCGTGTGCGAGGCGAAGTCCGAGGGGACCCCGCACATCGGCTTCCTGCGGGTGTGGACCGCGCCGAAGGGCCCGGCCCGGACCGCCCTGAAGGCCTTCGTCGAGGACGACAAGAGCAAGGCGCTCGTCCTCGCGGACGTGAAGGCGGGCGCGGTGCCCGCCGTGGAGGCCCGCTACTCCGTGTACAGCGCGCTCGAAGAGGAATGGCGGGAGGGGCGTTCCTTCGCGGTGCAGACCGGGAAGGGCACGGTGGTCATCGTGGAGCTCGGCGGTCTCGACGCCGAGGAGGACGCGGTGGTCGCCGCGTACGAGCTGGCCAAGTCGACCCTGAAGCTCACGTGAGGGGCCGGGCAGGAGGTCTCGGAAGAGGCCTCTCGGGACGTCTCGTCAGAGGTGCCGTGAAAGGGCCGTGGCCCCCCGCCCCGCACCGGACGGAGGGCCACGGCGTTCTCGGACCCGCGGGCTAGGCGAACTTCTGGTTCGCGGAGCCGTTGCAGGTCTGGAGCCGGACCGGCTCCTTCGCGGCGCCCTGCGTGAGGCAGAGGCCGGTCGCGGCGGCGGGCCGGATGGTGGCGCCGTCGCGGACGAACCTCTGGTTGGCGGCGCCGCTGCAGTTCCAGACGATGAGCGCCTTGCCGGCCTGGTAGGCGGCGCCCGGCACGTCCAGGCAGCGGTCCTGGGTCAGTTCGGTGTGCAGGGTCGCGCGGGCGGAGTCGTACCACCAGCCCTGGTTGCGGCCGCCGTGGCAGTCCCAGCCGAGGACGGCGGTGCCGTTGGCGGACGCGGAGGCGTCGACGTCGAGGCAGTTGCCGGTCGCGCCGTTCCTCAGCGGCTTGTAGACGTCGTCCCAGGCGAGCGGGAAGAGCGTCGGGGTGCCGGAGGAGTTCACGTCGGCGCAGCTCGCCTCGCGCAGGCCCGAGGCGTAGAGCTGGGTCAGGCAGGAGGCGAAGGCGGCGTGGCCGCTCTTGTTGGGGTGGAAGGACTGGCGGGTGGAGTTCTCGTCGATGCCGCCGGGCTTGGAGAGGTCGATGAAGAGGCCCCGGGCCCAGGTGTCCTCCATGCAGACCTCGTGGCCGTGGAAGAGCCGCGAGTTGTCGAGGTAGACGGCGCCGGTGGAGGCGGCGACCTTGCGCATGCCGCGCTCGAAGGCCGGGACGGCGGTGTTGCGGCCCCAGACGGTGTCGGAGTCGTAGCCCATGCCGCCGCAGACCAGCTTGCCGGGGAAGTTCGGGTTGTCGCGGAAGTCGGGGCCGATGGGGCTCGGGTAGCCCATGACGACGAGCTTGTAGTCGCCGTCGGCGTACCCGGCGTCCCGCATGACGGTCCTGAGGTCGCGGACGGTCTGCTCGACCTTGGGGACGAGGGCGTCGACGCGGGCCTGCCAGCCGGGGGCGTACTTGGGCTCGCAGGTGCCCTGGCTGAGGACGTACCGGGTGACGCAGTCGGTCATGACGGGGCCGAACTGGAGGTCGTCGTTGGCGCCGGCGACCAGCAGGACCATCTTGATGCGGGTGTTGCGGGCCTTGACGGCGAGGTTGTCGCTCTGGACCAGCTCGTCCGCGTACTGCTTGCTCCCGCCGATCCGGATGTTCCCGGTGTAGGCACCGGAGCAGGAGACGTTGAAGGTGAGGTCGGCGGCGATGCCGGTGCGGTGGATGGCCGCGTCGGGCGAGCGGTGGCACCAGTTGGTGGGACCGTTGGTGGGGGACTCGTAACTGCCGACGCCCTCGCCGGAGATCTCGCTGTCGCCCAGCGAGATCAGTCCGGTCCTGCGCTCGCCGAGGGGGCGTTCCTCGGGGCTGCCGTAGATCCTGGTGGCCTCGGCGGCCCGGATGGCCTCCAGCTCGGGCGAGAGGGGCACGGAGGCGACGGCGGCCCTCGTGCCCGTGTCGGCCGCGCCGGCGGGGGCGGCGGCGGTCATGGCGCCGAGGGCGGCGGCCGCCGCGGCGACGGCGGCGATGGGCCACCGGAGTCTGTACCTGGTGCGCGTCATTGCGCCTCCTGGAAGTGGGGTTACCCACGGTTTTTACTGGCCGGTACACGCCTTGGGAATACATCGAACAAGACAAGTGCTCATCTTTTTGAGGATGTTGGGGAAGACGGGCACGCCCGGAAGGACGAACGACCATGAACGACACCGAGGGCTACCGCGTCGAGCACGACTCGATGGGCGAGGTACGGGTCCCCGCGCACGCCAAGTGGCGGGCCCAGACCCAGCGGGCCGTGGAGAACTTCCCGGTCTCCGGACAGCGCCTGGAGCGCGCCCACATCGAGGCGCTGGCCCGGATCAAGGCCGCCGCCGCCAAGGTCAACGCCGAGCTCGGGGTGATCGACCGGGACCGCGCGGAGGCGATCGCCGCCGCCGCGGCGGAGGTCGCCGAGGGCCGCTGGGACGACCAGTTCCCGGTCGACGTCTTCCAGACCGGCTCCGGCACCTCCTCCAACATGAACACCAACGAGGTCCTCGCCACCCTCGCCGGGGAGCGGCTGCCGGCCGACCGGGCCGTCCACCCCAACGACCACGTCAACGCCTCGCAGTCGTCCAACGACGTCTTCCCCTCCTCCATCCACATCGCCGCCACCGCCGCCGTCACCCACGACCTCGTCCCCGCCCTCGACCACCTGGCCGCCGCCCTGGAGCGAAAATCGGCCGAATTCTCATCCGTCGTGAAGTCGGGCCGTACGCATCTGATGGACGCCACCCCGGTCACCCTGGGCCAGGAGTTCGGCGGCTACGCGGCCCAGGTCAGGTACGGGATCGAACGGCTGCGCTCCGCCCTCCCCCGGCTCGCCGAACTCCCCCTCGGCGGCACCGCGGTGGGCACCGGCATCAACACCCCACCGGGATTCTCGGCCGCCGTCATCGCCGAGCTGGCCCGCGCCACCGGCCTGCCCTTCACCGAGGCCCGCGACCACTTCGAGGCCCAGGGCGCCCGGGACGGCCTGGTGGAGACCTCCGGTCACCTCAGGACCGTCGCCGTCTCCCTCACCAAGATCGCCAACGACCTCCGCTGGATGGCCAGCGGCCCCCGCACCGGCCTGGCCGAGATCGCGCTTCCCGACCTCCAGCCCGGCTCCTCGATCATGCCCGGCAAGGTCAACCCGGTGGTCCCCGAGGCGGTCCTCATGGTCGCCGCCCAGGTCACCGGCAACGACACCACCGTCGCCGTGGCCGGCGCGGCCGGGAACTTCGAGCTCAACGTGATGCTCCCGGTGATGGCCAGGAACCTGCTGGAATCCGTACGGCTCCTCGCCAACGCCTCCCGGCTCCTCGCCGACCGCACCGTCGACGGCATCACCGCGAACACCGAGCGCGCCCGCGAGTACGCCGAGTCCTCCCCCTCCGTCGTCACCCCGCTGAACAAGTACATCGGCTACGAGGAGGCCGCCAAGGTCGCCAAGCGGTCCCTGGCCGAGCGGAAGACCATCCGCGAGGTCGTCCTGGAGTCCGGTTACGTGGACCGCGGCGACCTCACCCTCGAACAGCTCGACGAGGCCCTCGACGTCCTGCGCATGACCCGGCCGTGAACCGGAGGCCTCGCCCCGATGACTCAACCGTGACCCGTACCGCAGCGCCGGTGGGAGCGCGCCCCTAAGATCTGCGCATGACAGGATCGGACGGTTCGGACGACATCCAGCGCTGGGCGCCCGGGGAGCACATCCTCTGGCGCTACCGCGGCATCGGCACCGACGAGGTGCACATCTGCCGGCCGGTCACCGTCGTCCGCGACACCCCGGACCTGCTCGCCGTCTGGATGGCGCCCGGCACCGAGTGCGTCCGGCCGGTGCTCGCCGACGGCACCCCGGTCCACGACGAACCGCTCGCCACCCGTTACACCGCGCCCCGCACCACCGAGCGCGCCCACTGGGCCGGCAGCGGGGTCCTCAAGCTGGCCCGGCCCGGCGACCCGTGGTCGGTCTGGCTGTTCTGGGAGCGCGGCTGGCGCTTCCGCAGCTGGTACGTGAACCTGGAGGAGCCGCGCCACCGCTGGGCCGGCGGCGTCGACTCCGAGGACCACTTCCTCGACATCTCCGTCTACCCCGACCACAGCTGGCTCTGGCGGGACGAGGACGAGTTCGAACAGGCCCAGCGCTCCGGCCTGATGGCCCCGGCCGGGGCCGACCGGGTGAAGGCCGCCGGCGCCGCCGCCGTACGGCTCGTGGAGAGCTGGGGCACGCCCTTCCGGGACGGCTGGGAGGAGTGGCGGCCCGATCCCGCCTGGACCGTCCCCGCCCTGCCGGCGGACTGGGACCGCACTCCGGCGCACACGGCTCCATGAGACCCTTGCTGCGCCCCCGGGGTCGAAACGTAGGATCGTCCTCCGCACCACCGACACCGGGCGGACACGACGTCACCGACCGAACGCAGCGCAGCAACTGACCACACGTCACCGCACGTCATCGATGAGGGGGAGAGCAGTGCCGGAGCTGTGCCCGGGTGGCACTCCCCCAGCCCCTGCCGCCGTCCGCGGATCGTCCGTATCCACCGCGAACACCGCCCCCGGAGGGTTTATCCCCGCCGAAGGCGCGGCATCGGCGAGAAGAGCGAGTGCATCGCACCACCGGCCCGGACGGACGGAATCCCACGCGTGACGGAGCATCCCACCTCCCACGAAGGCCGGCAGCCGCTGGCCGACCGGCCCCAGGAACAGACACGGCCTCGCCAGGAGGCCGCGCCCGCCGGCCTGCCCTCCGACATCCCCGCGCAGCCGGCGCCGCAGCTCCCGGAGGCCCCGCCGGGGCCGTCCGCGCCCGCGGTCGCCGTCGCCGTCTCCCCCAAGGGGGCGGCACCGGCCGGGCGGCGCGAGGGCGACCGGCTGCGGTTCGTCGGCGCCGCGACGCGGCGGATCGCCCGCGGACTCGACCTCGACGAGATCGTGCTCGGCCTGTGCCGCGCCACCGTGCCGGCCTTCTCCGACGAGATCCTCGTCTACCTCCGCGACCCGCTGCCGGTGGGCGACGAGCGCCCCGTGGCGCCCTTCGTGCTGCGGCTGCGCCGCACCGACCGGCTGCGGTTAACGGACCTGGAGGGCGACGAGCTCGTCCTCGTACCCGATCCCGACCCGACCCCCGCCGCCGAACTGTGCGAGGTGCGCTCCGGCAGCGCCCTGGCCGAGGTGCTCCGCGGGGTCCGGCCGGTCTTCGGCGACTCCGCCGCCGCCCGGGCCGCCCTCGGCGAGCTCCTGGGCGCCGACCACCCGCTCCCCCGCGGGCTGCGGGCCATACTGGCGCCGCTGCGCGGCCGCCGCCGGGTGATCGGCGCCGCCGTCTTCCTGCGCCGCGGCGAGCAGCCGGCCTTCGACCCCGACGACCTGCTGGTCGGCGCGCAGCTGGCCACCCACACCGCGCTCGGCATCGACAAGGCGGTGCTGTACGGCCGGGAGGCGTACATCGCGGACGAGCTCCAGCGCACCATGCTGCCGGACTCGCTGCCGCAGCCGACCGGAGTCAAGCTCGCCTCCCGCTACCTGCCGGCGGCCGAGACGGCCCGGGTGGGCGGCGACTGGTACGACGCGATCCCGCTGCCCGGCAGCCGGGTCGCCCTGGTCGTCGGCGACGTCATGGGCCACTCCATGACCTCGGCCGCGATCATGGGCCAGCTGCGCACCACCGCGCAGACCCTGGCCGGGCTCGACCTGCCGCCGCAGGAGGTGCTGCACCACCTCGACGAGCAGGCCCAGCGGCTCGGCGAGAACCGGATGGCGACCTGCATGTACGCGGTCTACGACCCGGTCTCGCACCGGATCACGGTCGCCAACGCCGGTCATCCGCCGCCGATACTGCTCCACCTGGACGGGCGCGCCGAGGTGCTGCGGGTGCCGGCGGGCGCGCCGATCGGGGTCGGCGGCGTCGACTTCGAGGCGGTCGAGCTGGACGCCCCGGCCGGTGCCACGCTGCTGCTGTACACGGACGGTCTGGTGGAGTCCCGGCTGCGGGACGTCTGGACCGGGATCGAGCAGCTGCGGGAGCGACTGGCGGCGGCGGCCCAGCTGACCGGGCCGGACCACGCGCCGCCCCTGGAGGCGCTCTGCGACGACGTGCTCGACATGCTGGGTCCGGGCGACCGGGACGACGACATCGCGCTGCTCGCGGCCCGCTTCGACGGGATCGCGCCGAGCGACGTGGCGTACTGGTTCCTGGAGCCGGAGGACGCGGCCCCGGGCCGGGCCCGCCGGCTGGCCCGCCGGGCGCTGGCCCGCTGGGACCTGGAGGAGCTGACGGACTCGGTGGAGCTGCTGATCAGCGAGGTGGTGACGAACGCGGTGCGGTACGCGGAGCGGCCGGTGACCCTGCGGCTGCTCAAGACGGACGTGCTGCGCTGCGAGGTCGGCGACGACTCCCCGCAGCTGCCCCGGCAGCGGCGGGCGCGCGAGACGGACGAGGGCGGACGCGGTCTGTTCCTGGTGAACCGGCTGGCGCGGCGGTGGGGGGCGACCCGGCTGTCGGGCGGCAAGGTCGTCTGGTTCGAGCTGTCGACGCGGCCCTGATCCCGCTCGCCTCCGGTACGTGACGAAGGCCGGCCCCCACCCGGGG
>NZ_JBHTST010000187.1:0-13903 GCF_042794995.1 Streptomyces sp. NPDC056503 | reverse complement strand
GTACGGGCTCGCGCCCGTACCGCCCCTCTCCGTACGCCTGGCGGCGTCTCCGCCTTACAGCACCTTCGACAGGAACGCCTTCGTCCGGTCGTGCTGCGGGTTCGTGAGGACGTCCCTCGGGTGGCCGGACTCGACCACCACGCCGCCGTCCATGAAGACCAGCGAGTCGCCGACCTCCCGGGCGAAGCCCATCTCGTGGGTGACGACGATCATCGTCATGCCCGACTCGGCCAGGTCCCGCATGACGTCGAGGACGTCACCGACGAGCTCCGGGTCGAGCGCCGAGGTCGGCTCGTCGAAGAGCATCAGCTTCGGCTCCATCGCCAGCGCGCGGGCGATGGCCACGCGCTGCTGCTGGCCGCCGGAGAGCTGCGAGGGGTAGTTCCCCATCCGGTCCCGCAGGCCGACCCGGTCGAGCAGGCGCTCGGCGCGCTCGCGGGCGACGGCCTTGGACTCGCCCTTCACCTGGATGGGCGCCTCCATCACGTTGGCCAGGGCCGTCATGTGGGGGAACAGGTTGAACCGCTGGAAGACCATGCCGATGTCGCGGCGCTGGGTCGCGACCTCGCTGTCCTTCAGCTCGTAGAGCCGGTCGCCCTTCTGGCGGTAGCCCACGAGCTGCCCGTCGACCGAGAGCCGGCCGCCGTCGATCCGCTCCAGGTGGTTGATGCAGCGCAGGAAGGTCGACTTGCCGGAGCCGGACGGGCCGACCAGGCAGAACACCTCCCCGCTGCGGACCTCCAGGTCGATGCCACGGAGGATGTGGGCGGCGCCGTAGGACTTGTGGACGCCCTCCGCCTTGACCATGAGCTCGCCGGTCATGCCGATGCCTCCGGGGAACGCTTGAACGTGGTGAGGTTCGTCCTGACCCGCTGCCACGGGGTGGGCGGCAGGTTACGGGTCGAACCGCGGGCGAAACGGCGCTCCAGGTAGTACTGGCCGACGCTGAAGACGCTGGTCAGCGCCAGGTACCAGATGGATGCCACGAAGAGCATCTCCATCACCGCGCCGGAGGTGCTGCCGATGTTCGACGAGGCGCGGAGCAGCTCGGTGTACTGCACGGCCGAGACCAGCGACGAGGTCTTCAGCATGTTGATGAACTCGTTGCCCGTCGGCGGCACGATCACGCGCATCGCCTGCGGGAGCACGATCCGGCGCATCGTCTTCGTCTGGGACATGCCGAGCGCGTGCGCCGCCTCGGTCTGGCCCTCGTCGACCGACTGGATGCCGGCGCGGACGATCTCCGCCATGTACGCGCCCTCGTTCAGGCCGAGGCCCAGGAGGGCCACCATGAACGGGGTGAGGACCTGCGAGGTCTCGTCCTTGTAGATCGGTCCGAGGTTGACGTACTCGAAGATCAGGGCCAGGTTGAACCAGACGAGCAGCTGGACGTAGACCGGCGTGCCGCGGAAGAACCAGATGTAGAGCCAGGAGACGGCTCCGGTGACCGGGTTGTTCGACAGCCGCATCACGGCGAAGACGATGCCGAGGACGAGGCCGAGCGCCATCGCGGAGATGCTGATCAGGACGGTCTTCCAGAGACCGACGAGGACGGACTCGTCGAAGAGCTTGTCCCACACCGTGTCCCAGATGATGTTGCCCTGGGAGAAGGCGTAGACGAGCCAGCCGAGGAGCGCGACGACGACGACAGCGCTGATCCAGCGGCCGTAGTGCCGGACCGGGATGGCCTTGATCGCCTCGTAGGGGGTGCCCGAGGGGCCGGACCCGGCCGGCGCGCCGCCCGGGTCCTTGCTGATCTTGTCAGTCATGACGACTGCCCTTCAGTGGTGCGAGGGGGAGAGAGCAGGTCACTTGCCGGCGTTGATGGTCGCCGACTTGACCGCGCTGCCCTCGACGTCCCACTTCTTCAGGGCCTCGGCGTAGGTGCCGTCCTTGATGATCGCGTCGAGCGCCTCCTTGACGGCGTCGCGCAGCTGGGTCTTGTCCTTGGAGACGGCGATGCCCATGAGGCCGACGTCGGTCTGGTTGCCGACGACCTCGAAGTCGTTGCCGCCGCCGGAGGTCTTCGCGATGTACGCGGCGACCGGGTAGTCGTTCAGGTCGGCGACCGCACCGCCGGCCTTCACGCGGGTCTGGGCCTCGGCGTCGGTGTCGAAGGCCTGGATCGTGAGCTTGTTCGCGCCGCACTTCTCGGCCTGGGCCTTGAAGGTGTCCTCGTAGATCGTGCCGCGCTGGACGGCGACGGTCTTGCCGCAGAGGTCGTCAAGGGAGTCGACGCCCTGCGGGTTGCCCTTCTTGACCAGCAGGGAGACGCCGGAGGAGAAGTAGTCGACGAAGTCGACGCCCTTGCCGATCTTCTTCCCGTCGTCGTCCAGGCCCTCCTGGCGCTTCTTGTTGTCCGTCATCGAGGACATGACCAGGTCCTGGCGGCCGGTCTCCAGGGAGGTGATCAGACCGTCGAAGGTGCCCGAGGTGAACTCGAACTTCACGCCGAGCTGCTTGCCGAGCGCGGCGGCGATGTCGGGGTCGACACCGACGATCTTGCCGTCCTGGGTGAACTCCATCGGAGCGTAGGAGGCGTCCGTGCCGACCTTGACGACGCCGGCCTTCTGGATGTCGGCGGGCAGCTTGGAGAAGAGCGGGGCGGAGTTGGCGGCGGTGCCGCCCTCCTTGGTGGAGCCGCTGTCGGTCTGGTCACCGCAGGCGGTCAGCAGCATCGAGCCGGCGACCGCGATGGCGGCGACCGCGGCAAGACGGGACGTGCGGGTCTTGGCGGCGGTCGTACAGCGCGTGGAGCGTGCGGTCATGGTCGGGATCCTCCGGCGTGTGAGGGAGTTGCCATAGGCGTTGCCAATGGGCCGCGTACGCGTCTTCGAGTGTCGCGACCTCGTGTGATTACGGCATCTTGCCATTCGGACCGCCTCAAACCGACGGCCACGGATGTCAAAATCGGGTAACGGGTCGCGGTCGAATCCCGACAGGCCGGTACATCAGGGCCGGATCATCTTTCGTCCCCTTCCCTCTTCACCGAAGAATCTACGGTCGATCTCGCCATTCGGACGGCATGAAGAGGGCCAAACGGGTAGTGATGCCATGTGTCCTGATATCGAGTGACGAGTCGTTCTCCGTCCGCGTCCGGAAGCACTCGGTATGAGTCGCATCACCGAGCGGATACGGACTCGTCTGCGGTGCCGTCTGTCCGGTAAGAAGGATCCTTACACCCCTCATCCGGGGCTCAGGGCGCGTTGTGCGGCGCGCCCGCGCGGCTGCCCGACACGGCGGCCGCGGGACCCGCCCACCGCTCCACACCAGGAGCGGCAACCCTCGACAACAGACATAAGGGGTCTCACCCACATGGCAGCGGAGATCGTCAATCCTCGCAGCGAAAGCGGTACGGAAGGAGCTCCCGAGGAGCTCTTCGACCCGGCTTTCGCTCTCCACCGCGGCGGCAAGATGGCCATTCAGGCCACCGTCCCCGTCCGTGACAAGGACGACCTGTCCCTCGCGTACACCCCCGGCGTCGCCAAGGTGTGCACCGCCATCGCCGAGCAGCCCGACCTGGTCCACGAGTACACGTGGAAGTCCCAGGTCGTCGCCGTCGTCACCGACGGCACCGCCGTGCTCGGCCTCGGCGACATCGGCCCGGAGGCCTCCCTCCCGGTCATGGAGGGCAAGGCGATCCTCTTCAAGCAGTTCGGCGGCGTGGACGCCGTCCCGATCGCCCTCGCGACCACCGACACCGACGAGATCGTCGACACCGTCGTCCGGCTCGCCCCGTCCTTCGGCGGTGTGAACCTGGAGGACATCTCGGCGCCGCGGTGCTTCGAGATCGAGCGCAAGCTCCAGGAGCGCCTCGACATCCCGGTCTTCCACGACGACCAGCACGGCACCGCCATCGTCACCCTCGCCGCCCTGCGGAACGCGGCGAAGCTGACCGGCCGGACCCTCGGCGACCTGCGCGCCGTCATCTCCGGCGCGGGCGCGGCCGGCGTGGCCATCGCCAAGTTCCTGCTGGAGGCCGGCATCGGCGACGTCTGCGTCGCCGACCGCAAGGGCGTCGTCAGCAGCGACCGCGAGGACCTCACCGACGTCAAGCGCGAGATCGCCGGCCTCACCAACAAGGCGGGCCTCTCCGGCTCCCTGGAGACCGCCCTCGCCGGCGCCGACGTCTTCATCGGCGTCTCCGGCGGCACGGTCCCCGAGGCGGCCGTCGCCTCCATGGCCAAGGACGCCTTCGTCTTCGCCATGGCCAACCCGAACCCCGAGGTCCACCCCGACGTCGCGCACAAGTACGCGGCGGTCGTGGCCACCGGCCGTTCGGACTACCCCAACCAGATCAACAACGTCCTCGCGTTCCCCGGCATCTTCGCCGGCGCGCTCCAGGTCCGGGCCTCCCGGATCACCGAGGGCATGAAGATCGCCGCCGCCGACGCCATCGCCGGTGTCGTCGGTGACGCGCTCGCCGCCGACTGCGTCATCCCGTCGCCGTTCGACGACCGGGTCGCCCCGGCCGTCGCGGCCGCGGTCGCCGCCGCCGCGCGCGCCGAGGGCGTCGCCCGCCGCTGACGCCCCGTCCGCGGAAGCCCCGAGAGGGCCCCGTCCCGCTCCGCCGCATCGGACCGGGACGGGGCCCTCTCGCGTGCCGACGGGCCCGCCGGGCCGGATACGTGGACGGGACACGGGGGACATGCGTCACACCGGAGTGTGGTTCCGCGTGCCCTCCGGGCCCCCCTAGGGTCAGGGCCATGTTCGCTGCCTACGCCGCCCGAATCGACCACGACCAGCCCCTGAGCGGTCTCGAGTTGGGCGAACGCCCCGAGCCCGAGGTGCGCCCCGGCTGGACCACCGTCACCGTCAAGGCCGCCTCGCTCAACCACCACGACCTGTGGTCGCTGCGCGGGGTCGGACTGCCCGCGGAGAAGCTCCCGATGATCCTCGGCTGCGACGCCGCCGGGATCGACGAGGACGGCAACGAGGTCGTCCTGCACTCCGTCATCGGCCAGTCCGGCCACGGCGTCGGACCGGACGAACCGCGCACCGTCCTCACCGAGCACTACCAGGGCACCTTCGCCGAGCGCGTCACCGTCCCCCGCTGGAACGTGCTGCCCAAGCCGAAGGAGCTCTCCTTCGCCGAGGCCGCCTGCCTGCCCACCGCCTGGCTGACCGCCTACCGGATGCTCTTCACCAACGCCGGGGTCCGCCCGGGCGACTCGATCCTCGTCCAGGGCGCCGGCGGTGGTGTCGCCACCGCCGCGATCGTCCTCGGCAAGGCGGCCGGCCTGCGGGTCTTCGCCACCAGCCGGGACGAGGCCAAGCGGAAGCGGGCCGTGGAGCTCGGCGCCGTCGAGGCGTACGAGCCCGGGGCGCGGCTGCCGTACCGGGTGGATGCCGTCATCGAGACCGTCGGCGCCGCGACCTGGTCGCACTCGGTCAAGTGCCTGCGCCCCGGCGGCACGCTGGTGATCTCCGGCGCCACCAGCGGCGACCGCCCCGCGCACGCCGAACTGAAGCGCATCTTCTTCCTGGAGCTGAAGGTGATCGGCTCCACGATGGGCACCAAGGACGAGCTGGAGGACCTCCTCTCCTTCTGCGCGGCCACCGGGGTCCGTCCGGTGATCGACGAGGTGCTGCCGCTGGACCGGGCCCGCGAGGGCTTCGAGAAGCTGGCCGCCGGCGACGTCTTCGGAAAGATCGTGCTGACGACCTCTTGATACGGGTCGGTCGACCTGATGGGATCTCCGGCACGTGAAACGTGAACAACGCTCACTTCCTCGTGCCGGAGGCCACCTTGCTGCGCACCACCCTTCTCACGGGCGCCCTCGCCGCCTCACTGCTCGTCCCGACCTCCGCCCGGGCGGAGAGCGGGAGCACCGGGGGCGACGGGATACCCGCCCTCACCGACTCCCGCGGCCGCGCCCTCACCCTCCGCGGCTGGAACGTCGGGGACAAGGCGCACAGCGGTGACGCCGCCCTCTCCTCCGTCACCGAGAACCACTTCCGGGACATGCGGGCCAAGGGCTTCAACACGGCCCGGCTCCTGGTCTTCTGGGACGACCTGGAGCCCCGCCCCGGCCAGTACAGCCAGGGCTACCTCCGCAAGATCGAGCGGGTCCTGGACTGGGCGGCCGAGCACGACGTCCAGGTCGTCCTCGACGCCCACCAGGACGTCTTCGGCCCCGCCTTCGACCACCGGGGCATCCCCGCCTGGGCCACCCGCACCGACGGCCTCCCCTTCACCCCGCACCCCGACGACTGGTTCTCCGAGTACTTCGAACCCGCCGTCCAGCGCGCCTTCACCCACCTCTACGAGGACGAGGACCTGCGGCGCGCCCAGGCCCGCATGTGGCGGGTGCTCGCCGACCGCTTCGAGGACCACCCGGCCGTCCTCGGCTACGACCTGATCAACGAACCGATGGGCGAGCTGCGCGAGGGCGAGGACCTGGCGACGGCCGCGCGGCGCATCGAACGGGACCAGATCACCCCGATGTACAACCGGATCGCGGACGAGATCCGTTCGGTCGACCGGGACTCCTGGATCTTCGTCGAGCCGACCCCGATCGTGGGCGAGGGTGTCCCGACCGGGCTGGGCAGGATCGACGACCCCAAGGTCGTCTACGCCCCGCACTTCTACAACAGCGCGATGGAGGTGGGCGGCGACTACGACCCCTCGGCCCGCTGGATCGAGAACTACGAGGCGGCGGTCACCCTCTACCCCAAGGAGTACAAGGTCCCCGTCGTCGTGGGGGAGTGGGGGCCGCTCAACAACTCCCTCCCGAACATGAACCGCTTCTACCGGGAGGCCATGGCCTCCCTCGGCCGCTACGGCTCCGGCTGGACCGGCTGGGAGTGGTGCTACGGCGGTGGCTACTGCGCCGTCGACTCCGCCGGCGCCTTCCGCACCAACAAGGAGCTGACCGCCGAACCGTACGCGGAGGCCGTCGCCGGCCGGGTGCGCTCCACCGCCTACGACCCGGCGACCGGCGTCTACCGCCTGGAGTACGACGCCGCCGGCCGCCGCGGCTCCCGCGTCACCGAGCTGGCGCTGCCGCCCGGCGACTGGAAGGTCACGGCCCGCGGCGCCCTCGTCCTCCGCGACAGGGGCCGTGACAAGGACCGCGGCCGGGGCGCCGACCGGGTCCGCGTCCTCGCCGCCCCGGACGCCCGGGTCACCGTCACCGTGACCCGGGCCGCGCCGACGACCCGCTGACGCAGGGGCGGGCCTCCGGTCAGGACTCCGCGCGGGGGCGGAGTATCCCGGTGATCCGGCTCGCCGTCGCGGACAGGTGGTGACGGGCCTCGGCGAGCTGCGCGTCCGTCACCCCGTGGTCGCGGGCCACGTCCCGCACCTCGTCCCGGAAGCGGTCCAGGAGCCGGTCCAGGTCCCGCGCCGGGTCACCGGAGCCCGCCCCTTCCCGCGCCCACTCCGGAACCACGGCCTCCCCGGCCGCGTCCGGCACCGTCACGTCCACCGGAGGCGCGGCCGCCGCGCCCGCACGGGCCTTGGTGTGGCCCGAGACCAGGTCGCCCAGCTGGGCGGTGATCCCCGACAGCCCCTCCCGGACGGCCTGCGGCCACTCGCCCTTCGCGAAGCGGCTCTGGACCTCGTCCTGGACCTGCTGGGCGATCCGCTGGAACTCCTTCGCCTGGAGCTTCGCCGAGCGGGCCTCCTCCTTCGCCTGCCGGGCCTGCTCCTTCCACTCCCGCTTGGCCTTGCGCAGCTCCTCCTTGACGTCGGCGAAGGAGCCCTCCTCCGTCGACCGCGCCTGGCTCGCCGCCGCGCGCATCTCGCTGCGCACCCGGCCGGCCGCGCCCTGTACGTCCTCCCGGATCTCGGCGGCCAGCGTCGCGACGGAGTCCCGGATCTCCCGCTCCAGGGCGTCGAGTTCGGCGTCCCGGCCGGCCAGCTCGGCACGGCCCGCGTCGGTGATCGAGTAGACCTTCCGGCCGCCCTCGCTGGTGTGGGTGACGAGCCCTTCGGCCTCCAGCTTGGCCAGCCGCGGGTAGACCGTGCCGGCCGAGGGGGCGTACAGGCCCTGGAAGCGCTCCTCCAGGAGCCTGATCACCTCGTAGCCGTGCCGGGGAGCCTCCTCCAGCAGCTTGAGGAGGTAGAGACGGAGTCGGCCGTGCGCGAAGACGGGGGACATGTCAGAGCACCTTTCCGGACGAGGGGGAGGCGGGGGAGGCGGTGGGGCCGTCGGAGGGCCCGTCGGAGGGTTCGGCGGGTGTGGCGCCGGGGTCCTCGGCGGACTCGGGGCGGCGGAGGAGGGCGATCGAGCCGGAGACCGTGGTCGCCTTGAGCGTGCCGCTGCCCGCGCCGAGCGTCCCGGTGATGGACTTGGTGCCCCACTCGCCGCCCACCCGCAGGTCCTCGAAGGCGTTCGACACCGCGCCGCTCGTGGTGCTCGCCTCGACCCGGGCGTCCGCCGGGTGCGGCAGCCGGATGGCGACCTCGCCGGAGACGCTGGTGAGCCGGATGTCGGCCGGCGGAGCCCCGGCCGGAGCCGGGTCCAGGTCCAGGACCATGTCCCCGCTGACGGTCTCCGCCCGTACCGCCGAGCCCGAGCCCTCGATCACCGTCACGTCACCGGTCACCGAGACGACCCGCAGCGCGCCCGTCACCGACTGCGCCTCCAGGGCACCCGAGACGGTCTCGGCGCGGACCGGACCGGAGAGCCCCACCAGCGTCGTCCCCCCGGTCACCCCGCGGACCTCGGTGCGGCCGCGCAGACCGGAGACCACCGTGTCCGCCGAGACCGCGCCCACCTCGACCTCGGCGCCGGCCGGGACGGCGACCGAGACGACCGCCCGCCGCCTGTGGGCCTTGCTGTCGAGCCACTTGAGGATGCCCTTCCAGTGCAGGTCCTCATAGGTCACGGTCAGCGTGGAGCCCTCCTGGGTGACGATCAGGGGCGGGCCCTCGATCTCGGAGATCTCCAGCCGCGCCGTGCTCTCGTCGGTTCCCACCACGTTCACCGCGCCGCCCACGACGCGGACGCGCAGCCGTGTCACGGGGTCGGCGGGCGCGAGTTTCACCGGCTCGGTGACGGACCACTCGGTCATGGTGCTGACCTCCCGTTTCCTCGAAGCATTCCTCGGAGCTCACGTCGGCGGCGCCTGACGACGCAGCCCATCGCGACGTCATATCGCGACTTCGAGATTCACGATATATCGCGGTGTGATCGAGTCAACCCTGATTCATCCCTGACAGGGTCGAGGCAAACACCGCCGTACACGGACAAACTGGCCTAGCGTAGGGCCCATGAACGCGACATCCGGACCGAGCCCCGCCGGGGCGCTGCTGCTGTGCCGAGCCGACCCCCCGGCGGTCCGGCCGCCCGCCCAGCTCCTGCGGGAGCCGCTGCTCCTCGCCCCCGCCGGAGCCGGCTGGAGCGTCCTCGTACCGGAGGGGAAGCCCTGGCAGGACGGCGAGGAGCCGGTCGAACGGGTCGTCACCGGCTGGGCCACCGCCCTCGCCGTCTCCGCCGCCGGCTGGCCCGTCCTCGCCCTCTGGTGGGACCGGGACCGCGCCGGGATCACCCTCGCCGCCGGCTTCCGCCGCACCGTCGGCTACACCTGGCTCGCCGCCGGCACCCCGGCCGGCGAGGACGAGGCCATGCGGACCCTCGCCGACCGCCTCGCCCTCGACCCCGTCCTCGACGTCCAGGCGCTGGAGCCGCTCACCCTCCCCGACCGCGAGGCCGACGCGCGCACCCGCCTCCTCGGCCTCGTCGCCGTCCTCACCCGCACCGGACTCGCCCTGCCCCCCGGCGTCGACCCCGGCGAGTCCCCCGACCGGCTCCGCGAGGCGGCCCTCGCCGCCGACGCCGAGCAGCTCGAATGGCCCGGCTGGCGCGACGCCGTCCTCGACGAGCTGGACGTCGTGGAGGAAGGCCCCCTCGGCCCGTACGTACGCGGCCCCCGGGCACGCCTCCTGGGCGGCGTCCAGCTCGCCGCGGGCGTCCCGCTGCTCCTCTGGGGGCTCGGCAGGCGCAGCGGCGGCTGGGCCACGGCGGGAGCCCTCCTCGTCGCCCACGGCGCCGCGGGCCTCGTCTACGACCGCCTCCGCGCGCGCTGACGGACCCCGGAAACGCCGGTGCCCCCTCCCCTAGGGGAGGGGGCACCGCGCGACGACGGCCACGCGAGGGCGGCCACACGGCCGCGCGACGACGGCTACGGCTCCATGAGGGCGGCCACGCGAGGACGTCTACTCGTCGTCGTCCTCGTCGTCGAGACGGGCCAGCCAGGTCGCGAGGCGCTCGACCGGCACCTCGAAGTCGGGGTTGAGATCGACGAAGGTCCGCAGCTGCTCGGCGAGCCACTCGAAGGTGACCTCCTCCTCGCCGCGCCGCTTCTCCAGTTCCTCGATGCCACGGTCGGTGAAGTACATGCGGTCCAGGATAGGCCCGCCCGGACACGCCGGAGGCCCGGCACCCCCCGGAATCGAGGGGTGCCGGGCCTCCGCGCGAGGCGCCGACGTCAGGCGTCGAAGACCTCGTTGACCAGCTGCTGCTGCTCCGCCTGGTGACGCTTGGCCGAGCCGACCGCCGGGGACGAGGAGTGCGGGCGGGAGATCCGGCGCAGGCGCTCGCCCGCCGGGATGTCCGCGCCGACCGCCAGGTCGAGGTGGTCGATCAGGTTGAGCGCGATGAACGGCCAGGCACCCTGGTTCGCCGGCTCCTCCTGCGCCCAGATGTACTTCGCCGCGTTCGGGTACTTGGCGATCTCGGCCTGGAGCTCGGCACCCGGCAGCGGGTACAGGCGCTCCAGACGGATGATCGCGGTCTCCGTGTCGCCGCGCTTCTGCCGCTCGGCCTCCAGGTCGTAGTAGACCTTGCCGGCGCAGAAGACGACCTTGCGGACGGCGGCCGGGTCGGCGGTCGAGTCGCCGATGACCGGGCGGAAGCCGCCGGAGGTGAACTCCTCCACCTTGGACGCCGCGGCCTTCAGACGCAGCATCGACTTCGGGGTGAAGACGATGAGCGGCTTGTGGTGCGGGTTGTGCACCTGCCAGCGCAGGAGGTGGAAGTAGTTCGACGGCAGCGTCGGCATGGCGACCGTCATGTTGTCCTGGGCGCACATCTGGAGGAAGCGCTCCGGGCGGGCGGACGAGTGGTCCGGGCCCTGGCCCTCGTAGCCGTGCGGCAGGAGGAGGGTGACGCCGGAGGTCTGGCCCCACTTCTGCTCGGCCGAGGAGATGAACTCGTCGACGACGGTCTGCGCGCCGTTGACGAAGTCGCCGAACTGCGCCTCCCAGACCACCAGGGAGCTGGGGCGGGCCAGCGAGTAGCCGTACTCGAAGCCCATCGCCGCGTACTCGCTGAGCAGCGAGTCGTAGACGTTGAAGTGGGCCTGGTCCTCGGCCAGGTAGAGCAGCGGGGTGTAGTCCTCGCCGGTCTCCTGGTCGACCAGGACCGCGTGGCGCTGGCCGAAGGTGCCGCGGCGGGTGTCCTGGCCCGACAGGCGGACCGGGGTGCCCTCCATCAGCAGGGAGCCGATGGCGAGGGTCTCGCCGAAGCCCCAGTCGATGGTGCCGTCGTCGATGGAGGCGGCGCGGCGCTGCATCTGCGGCAGCAGGCGCGAGTGGACCGTGATCCGCTCCGGGATGTTGACCTGCGACTCGGCGATCCGCTTCACGACCTCCTGGGAGACCGCGGTGGTGACGGCGACCGGGAACTCGGCCTGCGCGTCCGGCACGTGGGCCGGCGCCGGGGCGGCGGTGGCCTCGCGGACCTCCGCGAACACCTTCTCCAGCTGGCCCTGGAAGTCCTGGAGCGACTGCTCCGCCTCTTCCAGGGTGATGTCGCCGCGACCGATGAGCGACTCGGTGTACAGCTTGCGTACCGAGCGCTTCTTGTCGATCAGGTTGTACATCTGCGGGTTGGTGAACGAGGGGTTGTCGCCCTCGTTGTGACCGCGGCGGCGGTAGCAGATGAGGTCGATCACGACGTCCTTGTTGAACGTCTGGCGGAACTCGAAGGCGAGCCGCGCGACGCGGACCACGGCCTCCGGGTCGTCGCCGTTCACGTGGAAGATCGGCGCCTCGATCATGCGGGCCACGTCGGTGGCGTACATGGAGGAGCGGGACGACTCGGGAGCCGCCGTGAAGCCGACCTGGTTGTTGATGACGATGTGGACCGTGCCGCCGGTGCGGTAGCCCCGCAGCTGCGACATGTTCAGGGTCTCGGCCACCACGCCCTGGCCCGCGAAGGCCGCGTCGCCGTGCAGGGCCACCGGCAGGACGGTGAAGTCCGTGCCGCCCTTGTTGATGACGTCCTGCTTGGCGCGGACGACACCCTCCAGGACCGGGTCGACCGCCTCCAGGTGGGAGGGGTTGGCGACCAGGGAGACCTTGATCTCCTCGCCGTCGAGACCGGTGAAGGTGCCCTCGGCGCCCAGGTGGTACTTGACGTCGCCGGAGCCGTGCATCGACTTCGGGTCGAGGTTGCCCTCGAACTCGCGGAAGATCTGCGCGTACGACTTGCCCACGATGTTCGCGAGGACGTTGAGGCGGCCGCGGTGGGCCATGCCGATGACGACCTCGTCCAGGCGGGACTCGGCGGCGGAGTCGATGACCGCGTCGAGCAGCGGGATGACGGACTCGCCGCCCTCCAGGGAGAAGCGCTTCTGGCCGACGTACTTCGTCTGCAGGAAGGTCTCGAAGGCCTCGGCCGCGTTCAGGCGGCGCAGGATGCGGAGCTGCTCCTCGCGCTCCACGCGCGCGTGGGGACGCTCGACGCGGTCCTGGATCCACTTGCGCTGCTTCGGGTCCTGGATGTGCATGAACTCGATGCCGGTGGTGCGGCAGTACGAGTCGCGGAGCACGCCGAGGATGTCGCGGAGCTTCATCATCGACTTGCCGGCGAAGCCGCCGACCGCGAACTCCCGCTCCAGGTCCCACAGGGTGAGGCCGTGCTCGGTGATGTCCAGGTCGGGGTGCTTGCGCTGCTTGTACTCCAGCGGGTCGGTGTCGGCCATGACGTGGCCGCGGACCCGGTAGGAGTGGATCAGCTCGAAGACGCGGGCGGCCTTGGTGACGTCGTCGTCGTGCGAGGCGTCGATGTCCTTGAGCCAGCGGACCGGCTCGTAGGGGATCCGCAGCGACTGGAAGACGTCGTCGTAGAAGCCCTGCTCGCCGAGGAGGAAGTTGGCCACGACGCGGAGGAACTCGCCGGAGGCGGCGCCCTGGATGACCCGGTGGTCGTAGGTCGACGTCAGGGTCATGACCTTGGAGATGCCGAGCTTGTTCAGGGTGTCCTGGGAGGTGCCCTGGAACTCCGCCGGGTAGTCCATCGAGCCGACGCCCATGATGACCGACTGTCCGGGCATCAGACGCGGGACGGAGTGGACGGTGCCGAGGCCGCCGGGGTTGGTCAGGGAGACCGTGACGCCGGTGAAGTCCTCCATCGTCAGCTTGCCCACGCGGGCGCGCTTGACGATGTCCTCGTAGGCCTGCCAGAACTCGAAGAAGTTGAGCGTCTCGGCCTTCTTGATGCCCGCGACGACGAGCTGGCGGTCGCCGTTCGGCTTCACCAGGTCGATGGCGAGACCGAAGTTCACGTGCTCCGGCTTGACCAGGGTCGGCTTGCCGTCCTTCTCCGCGAAGGAGTAGTTCATGGACGGCATGGCCTTGATCGCCTGCACCATGGCGTAGCCGATGAGGTGGGTGAAGGAGATCTTCCCGCCCCGGGCGCGCTTCAGGTGGTTGTTGATGACGATCCGGTTGTCGAAGAGCAGCTTCACCGGGACGGCGCGGACGGACGTGGCCGTCGGCACCTCCAGCGAGGCGTTCATGTTCTTCGCGACGGCGGCGGCCGGGCCGCGGAGCGTGACCAGCTCGGGGCCGGCGGGCGCCGCGGCGGCCGGAGCGGCCTTGGCGGGCGCCGGGGCGGCGGCGGCCGGGGCCGGCTTCACGGCGGCCGGAGCGGCCGCGGCGGGCTTCGCC